>DASSAV010000170.1:0-5703 GCA_035699265.1 Rhodothermales bacterium | reverse complement strand
CTCCCGCTCCACAACCTCGATGATGCCTCGGCTTTCGAGGCTGTGGAGTGTGGAAGCGCCCGCGCCTGCACGCGCGAGCAGATCGGCTTGCCGGAACTCGAGCGCACCCTCGGTGGCCAGATCGAAGAGCAGCTCTACCAGAGCCGTCTGTTTCGCACCTTTGAGCTGACCTTTCACACCCTCCTTTGCCTCGGGGGACCCGTACGCGGGGGCGAGCCGTACGTGCTTCTCACGCTTTACCTTGACGCGGGCGCGCTCCGTCTCCTCCTCCAGCATCACGAGGCCCCGCCCCTCTATCCGCCGGAGGAGTGGGAGCGTGGCGCCGCGCACCTCCTTGCGAAGCGTACTCAACGCGACTTGCTCATGGCGCGACACGTACCGGAGTATTCGCTGGGTAAGCTTGTCCGCTTCTCCGTTGGCCCCGTGGGAAACGAGCCGAACCACGTAATCGCCCTCTACGTCTGTCCCGGTCGGCAGGGCGGCCTTCACCGCCTCCCCCCAGCCGCAGACGTAATAGGCGGAGATCCACTTCGTCAGCCGCAGGAGTTCGGCAGTCAGCGAAGGCTCCTCATCCAGCACGTCCTCGATCGCTCTCAGGCCGTCCGTCTCGTGGTCGCACCCGCGCGCTTCTGCGATGAGTCCGGTCAGCCTGCGGGAGCCGAAGGGGACCAGCACACGGCAGCCGGGCAGCGCGTACGGCTCCAGGGCCTCCGGAATCACGTACGTGTAGGTCTGCTCGAGCGGAAGCGGTAATATGACCTCGGCGAGCAGCGCCATGCGGGAGATAATCAGTGGTGGAGCGGGCAGGGGAGCATCCAGTACGCTGCCCGGACGACACCAAATTCCGATACAGACACCGGCCAGCGAGCAGAGATATCCCTATGCCATTAGTGTAAGCGCCTGCCGGAAGGACTTGACGTTCTCTTCCACGGTGCCGGGGCCGTCGAATACGCCGCTCCCGGCTACGAGTACGTTCGCGCCCGCTTTCCAGATCGTGGCGGCATTGTCGGGCTTGATGCCTCCGTCGACTTCGAGATAAGCGTGGATGCCGAGCGCGTTCAGCATGCGGCGCGTCCGCATGATCTTGTCTGTACTCTGCGGGATGTACTCCTGCCCTCCGAAACCCGGATTCACCGTCATGATGAGAATGAGATCCAGGTCCGGCAGAATTTCTTCCAGCACGACCAGCGGCGTGGCCGGATTGAGCGCCACACCGGCCTTCACACCCAGCTCCCTGATGTGCTGGACCGTCCGATGGAGGTGGGTGGCGGCTTCGACGTGGACGGTGATGATGTCGGCCCCGGCCTTCGCAAACGCCTCCACGTAGCGCTCCGGCTCCGCGATCATGAGGTGGACGTCCAGGCAGGAACCTTTCTCGTCACGCAAGGGACGAAGCGCCTCCACCACGACAGGCCCCATCGTGATGTTCGGGACGAAGTGCCCGTCCATCACGTCTACGTGGATCCAGTCGGCGCCCGCATCGAGGGCCTCACGCGCGTGCGCTTCGAGCCGGGCGAAGTCGGCGGAAAGAATGGAGGGCGCAAGGTTGACCATGTACGGGTAGATTCGACCGTAGGCGACGGACCGCCGCCCACCGCCGGTACAATTAATACTAATCGCCCATGCCGGGAGCCCGCCGCCACAGACGATAAAAATGCGCCTTTGTAGGGGCGTAGCGTGCTACGCCCTCCTCACGCCAGCACCATGCCCGCCGGCATTTTCAGAGCATTTCTCTGCAATGCGCCCGTTCAGCCGACCGCGTGGAAAAAAATCACCCCGAGCGCCACCAGGAGGGCGTTCACCAACGCAATCGGTAGCAGGTACTTCCAGCCGAGCGTCATGAGCTGGACGTACTTGAAGCGGGGCAGCGTCCACCGGACCCAGATGAACACAAAGGCGAAGAAGCAGGCCTTCAGCAGCAGGCAAAGCACCTGCAAGATCGCCAGCAGCCATCCCAGGCCGTTCGCCACGAACCAGCCGGCGAAGAACGTCTGGAATGGGATGAGATAGCCGCCGAAGAAAAGCGTCGAGATGAAGAACGAAGCGATGAAGAAGTTGACGTACTCGGCCAGGAAGAACATGCCGAACTTCATCCCGCTGTACTCGGTGTGGTAGCCGGCCACCAGTTCCTGCTCCGCTTCCGGAAGATCGAACGGGACCCGGTTCGTTTCGGCGAAGGCGGTAACGATGAAGATGATGCAGCCGATCGGATTCCGGATGACGTTCCAGCCGAAGAGCGCAAATCCCCACGATTGATCCTCTACGATGGAGGTCAGGTTCAGTGAGCCAGCGATGAGGACGACGGAGACGACCGCGAGGCCCATCGAAAGCTCGTACGAGATCATCTGCGCGGCGGAGCGGAGGCCGCCCAGGAGCGAGAACTTGCTATTGGAGCTCCAGCCGGCGAGGGTGACGCCATACACGCTGATGGACGTGAGCGCGAGCAGAACCAGGATGCCGACGTCCAGGTCGGCGATGACGAGCCCGCGCGCCCACGGGAGCACCGAGGCGGTACTCATGGCGATGACGACCATGATGACGGGTGCCATCGAGTGGATGAAGCCGTTCGCAACGGCGGGCCGGATCTCCTCCTTGAAGATCAGCTTCAAGACGTCTGCAAACGGCTGGAGAAAGCCGAACGGGCCGACTCGGTTCGGCCCGGGACGGTGCTGGATGAAGCCGGACACCTTTCGCTCGGCGTACACGAGAACCGACGCCGAGATCAGGAAGAAGTTGATGACGCCGAATGCAATGAGCGCGATCCAGTACCAGGCGATGGGCATATCGATTCACGCGGGCCTACCCGCAACCGGTTTTCAGTACGAGGCTCTACGTCTAAAGCGAGCCTTAGAAGCTACGGCCTCACCCCGTGGGATCGCAACTCTGGAACCTGGCCGGACTCGCTGCCGATGGGCTACTGGTCCCATCTACGCGAAGAGTTCACGCGCCCCGCTTACGAGATTGCGAAGATAGCTATATCAACGGCGGTCGCGCTCGGTCGTCGTTCTGAACACTCGAACACGTGAACACTTCAACACGCGAACACTCCACGCCCTACATGTTCTCCCAGTACTCATCCGGCATGTCCTGCGCGAGCGAAAGGGCCCCGTCGGCACCGGCGAAGAGCGGGTCTTCCACGGTGCGAACGCGGTAGTTGCCGTACTCGCGCAGGAGTTGTTCGAGCGCATCGGAAACGCCTTTGATCTCGCTGCCGCCGCCCGCCAGGTAGATATTGCGGCTGACCGCCTCCTGGAACTCCGGCTCGTAGTGCGAAATGAGGTCGACTGCCGTCTCGGCAATGGACGGCAAGAGCCGCTCGCAGGCAGCCTTGAGCTCGTCCGTAATGTCGACTTCCGTAAACTTGCCATCCACAGGCACGCGAACCTTGACCTTGCCGTTGTCTGCGCCCACGAATCCGTACTGCTCCTTGTACTGGCGAACGAGCACCTCGCTGAACCGGGCGTTCGGGTGCTTCTCCGACAACGTCCGAAAGAGTTGCTGGTCGACGTAATCTCCCGCCTGAGTCAACGTACGCTGATCTTCCTCGCTGGGCATCGTGCCGTGCATGACGCAGAAGTCCGTCGTGCCGGCCCCGATGTCGATGATCATGGCGTTGTTGAGCGTGCCCAGTCCGTAGGCGACGGAAAAGGGCTCGGAAACGACCATCAGCGCGTCGGCGTATTCCTTCACGGCGTCCCGGATGGCCAGCTTGTTCACCTTCAGGGCCTCCGCAGGTACGCCTACCGCCGCGAAAATCTCCTGCCCCTCCTCCGGTTTAGCGAGTTCGATCAGGTGATGTACCAGCTCCCGGACCGCTTCCTGGTCCCGTTCCGTACCCTCGCGGATGACGCCGTACTCCAGCGGGCGGACGAGGTTTAATGACAGGCGGTTGGTCAACGCCTCTTCGCCAAACAGCACGCGCTGGCCGAGCATCTTTCGCGCGACGAAGTCCTTGGGCCAGCCGACGTAGCTCTGAACCCACTCCCGCCGCCCGTTGCTGGCCGAAACGACGCTGCGCGATGTGCCGAGATCGATACCAATGTGCAGTACGTTGTCTCCGGGCTTACTTCCTTTTTTCCGTGGCGGCATATCGGGTGTCTCCATCCGTTGATTCGTTTGCGTCGGGATCTTGCTGTAAGTAATCGATAATCCCTTGTTCCAGGAATATCGCTAATTTTTCCCTGTATTCGTTGCTGTTCAGCTTATTTTCCTCGGCCTCGTTGTTGAGGCACGCGATCTCCGCCAGAATGCTCGGCGCGCGCGAGCCCAGCAACACCACGAAAGGAGCCCGCTTGACGCCCCAGTCGTCCACTTCGGCGTTGAGGTGGTGCACGTTACGGTAGAGGCTCTGCTGCACCGATTGCGCCAGCCGCTCCGACTCCTGCGCCTTCATTGCGCTGCCTACGGAACGGAGCATCGCGTTGAACTCCGCCACCGAATAACCGGAGTCCTCGTTCTCCCGCCGGGCAAGCTGAAGCCCTTCCTGGTCTGCTTCGGGACTGAAATAATAGGTCTCGATCACACGTTTCTCCGCAGCAGGTATCCAGTTCACGTGGATCGAGACGAAAAGGTCGGCGTCGTGTGCATTGGCGAACTCGGTGCGGCCGCGAAGCGACACCTTCACGTCGCTGTCGCGCGTAAGTAGAATTCGGTAGCCGTAATTCCGCTCCAGCAGCACCTTGAGCCGGCGCGCGACGTCCAGTGTGATGTCCTTTTCTTTCGTGCCGAGGCGTCCGACTGTGCCTCCGTCTATTCCGCCGTGTCCGGGGTCGATCACGATGGTCTTGACCTTGAGGCCGTACAGGGAGGCGATACGAAGCTCGGAGGCCGCGGCATCGGGCCTGTCCTCCGGCACGCGCAAAACGGTGTGCACTTCAGGTGCTTCTGAAATCTCTTCCGATACCTGCACCGTTGGAGCGGGCCTCACGCTCCTGGCGTCGGCATTGCCCTGCAACGTACGATAGGCGAACCCGGCCAGCACGATCAGGCCAACCGAGAGGAATACGAGCGTGTTGGACCGGCGGCCGGCTACTTTTACGGCGCGCAGTCTGCGCTGCCGCGGCTGGTTGAATACAGTCCGCAGGTTGTCCTCGTAGACACCCTGCAGAATCTGCCGCCGATCTATCTGTTTGCTGCTACGAGGTGCCGTGGCCATCGCGCCTCACACTCGAGAAAATTGCCCGTACTGCTTCGGGTCTTTTCACCACACTCACACCCCGATGTTGCCCACCGGGGGCCTAATAGTAGGTCGTATGTAATAAATCAGCAAACATTCTGCCCGATTTTACAAACCACTTCGGAACAGCGCCGTTAGAGCGGGATCTCCTCGCTCCCGGACCGCTCTTATGCGAAGATAAGCCTCCTTCCGGCGATCTGCACGGAGAAATGGCACCCGACTGCAGCCCGCCCGCCCGTAGGTCCGGCCTACAATTTACCCGAGGCGCGCGGGTACTTTCTTCCCTGCCCTCTGCCTGACGAGAACAGGGAACCCTCACGTGGGCGTCCCCGCCTTACTGAGCCGCCCGACCTCGTTCAGACGGCCTCCCCCACCTCGGCCAGGCGGATGCCCGCCGTTCCCATCGCCTCGTAGCTGGCCCCGGCGAACGCCTCTATGGCGTCCACGATCTCCTGCATGATGGCCTTCGGACTCTTGTACCGGAGCTCGTGGCCGAGCTGGGCGGCCACCTGCGGCAGGACGTCCCA
>DASSAV010000169.1:0-5908 GCA_035699265.1 Rhodothermales bacterium | reverse complement strand
AGGGTCTGAGCACCGCCGGGTGGCACACGGCGGCGGTCGGCCTGCTCATGGCCGTCTGGTGGATGACCGAGGCGCTGCCCATCGCTGCGACCTCTCTCCTGCCGCTCGTCCTCTTCCCCCTCCTCGGCATCGCCACAATGGCCGACGCGGCCACTCCCTACGCCAACCCGCTGATCTTCCTGTTTCTGGGCGGCTTCCTCATCGCGCTGGCGATGGAGAAGTGGGGCCTGCACCGGCGCATCGCGTTGAACATCCTCCGGGCCGTCGGCACCCGGCCCGGCGCCGTCATCGCGGGCTTCATGATCTCGACCGGCTTCATCAGCATGTGGGTGAGCAACACGGCGACGGCCCTCATGATGCTGCCCATCGCTCTCTCCGTCGTCACGCTGATGCGCTCGCAGAGCGGCAGCCTCGAACCCTCCCGCGACGAGCGCAACTTCGGCCTGGTGCTGATGCTGACCATCGCCTATTCGAGCAGCATCGGCGGGATGGCGACCCTCATCGGCACGCCGACGAACGTCTTCATGGCCGGGTTCATGCAGGAGGCCTACGGTTTCCGTATGAGCTTCGTAGGGTGGCTGATGGTGGGCGTACCCCTCGTGCTCGTCGGCCTCCCCCTCACGTACGGCGTGCTGCGGCTGGTCTTTCCCGTGCGGATGAAGACGCTCCCCGGCGGGGACGCCTTTCTGCGCCGGGAGCTTGCGGGACTCGGCTCCATCTCGAAGCCCGAAGTCATGGTGGCCGTCGTTTTCGGGCTGGTGGCCGTGCTCTGGATCACGAGCCCGCTGATGGAGCGCATGGTGCCGGGGATCAGCGACACCGGCATCGCCATGTTCGGGGCGCTGCTGCTCTTCGTGCTGCCGGTCGACGCTGCGAAGGGCATGTTCGTGCTGGACTGGCAGACGGCCGAGCGGCTGCCCTGGGGGGTGCTCTTGCTCTTTGGCGGCGGCCTCACGCTGGCCGCGGCCATTCAGGGCTCCGGCCTGGCGACGTGGATCGGCACCCAGCTTAGCGGTGTGGGGAGCTGGCCGATGGTGACGGTCGTCCTGCTCACGGCCTTCGTCATCACGTTCCTGACCGAACTGACCAGCAACACGGCCACCGCAGCGGCGTTCCTGCCCATCGTGGCGGCGGTGGCCGCCGGCATCGGCGAGAACCCGCTCCTGCTGGTGATCCCGACCACGCTCTCGGCAAGCTGCGCGTTCATGCTCCCGGTCGCCACCCCGCCGAACGCCATCGTCTACGGGAGTGGCTACGTGTCCATCGGACAGATGGCACGGGCCGGCATCTGGCTAAACGTCGCCTTCGCCCTGCTCATTACGCTGCTCACGTACACCCTGGTGCTCCTGGCCTTTCACGTCACGCCGGGCGTCCTGCCTGACTGGGCCGCACAGTGAAAGCCCTGGTCCATACCGCCCCCTACCGTTTCGAGTACACGGACGTGGACGAGCCGCCCGTCGGCCCCGATGATCTGCTCGTGCGGGTGCAGGCGTGCGGCATCTGCGGGTCGGACGTGCATGGCTACACCGGCGAGACCGGCCGGCGCATCCCGCCCGTCATCATGGGCCACGAGGCAGCCGGAATCGTGGAGGCGGTGGGCGCCGATGTGCGCCGCTTCCGGGTAGGCGACCGGGTCTGCTTCGACTCGACCGTCTACTGCAATCGGTGCGAGGCCTGCCGGAAGGGGCGCTACAATCACTGCGCCCGGCGCCAGGTGCTCGGCGTCTCCGTGCCGGCCTTCCGGCGCGACGGCGCGATGGCCGAACTGGTCTCGGTGCCCTGGTGGATCGCCGCGCCGATCCCGGAGACGATGTCTTTCGTGGAGGCTTCGCTGCTGGAGCCGGTCTCCATCGGCCTCCACGCCGTCAACCGGGCGCGGGTAGGGGGGTCCGATGCCGTGGTCATCATCGGCGCAGGCACCATCGGCCTGTGCGTCCTCCAGGCCGTCCGGCTGCAAAGCCCCCGCTGGATCGTCGTCTCCGACCTCAACGACGCCCGCCTCGCGCTGGCGATGGAGCTCGGGGCGGACGTGACGATCAACCCGGGCCGGGAAGACCTGAGCGAGATCGTGCGGGACGTCACGGAAGGGCAGGGCGCCGACGTTACCTTTGAGGTCGTCGGCTTCGGCAAGACCGTGGAACAGGCCGTCGGCATCGCGCGGACGGGCGGGCGCGTGATCCTGGTCGGTAATCTGGAAAAGCGGATCGGGCTTGACTTGCAGGAGATCATCTCGAAGGAGATCTCGCTCATCGGCTCCTACGCCAGCGCGGGAGAGTACCGGCAGAGCATCGACCTCGTGGCCTCCGGCCAGATCGATGTAACCCGCCTCGCCAGTGAAGTACGCCCCCTCTCCGAAGGCCAGGCGTGCTTCGACCGGCTCTACCGAGCGGAGGACAACCTTATCAAGATCATCCTTGAGCCGGATCACGAATAGGCTAATACTGCTGGCGTATTAAGGTTTGTGTGATCATCACATGCAACCACCTCCACCTGTCACCCCGACGAGCTCGCGAGAAGGCGCCTCTCCGACACGAGGCGCAGCCGACTGACGCAGTAATACCAGTTCTACAAAACTCTTGTGCAAGCCTGAACGTCTGTCGGTGTGTCATCCTGAGCCCTTCGACTGCGCTCAGGACAGGCTCCGCGAAGGATCTCTCTTCGTATAGGGCCGAATCAGGAGAGATTCTTCACTGCGTTCAGAATGACATGGTGCTGTTATTCAAAATGGCAGGCCAGAGAGTATGCACTGCTATTTCGGAGAACTGGTATCATTTGAATCTGAGCCTCGCATTCTACACAGATCCCTCTCGGAACCTGCCCCGAGCGAAGCCGAAGGGATCGGGATGGCATACCGCTGGCGTTTCGGTCGTGCCGGACATCTGGACAAAATGGATAGGCAGTTAGCACAAGAACACGCGAACACGCCCCGTCACAGTGCAAACGTGTGGGTATACTTCACCAGGAGCGTCTGGTTGTCTACGAGCAAGAGCGCAGGGTCGAACCGCTTCCGCCACGTGTTGACGCCCTGGCTGTAGACGATCCAGAGATCGCTCCCCTCCTGAAAATTATAACGGAAGCGGACGTTCGCCGACATCACTTCGATGGCGCTGTTGTACTGGAGAAAAGCGTTCGTGGAGAGCTTCGTGTTGAGGGCCGTCCCGATGCGCAGGCGGACGAGGTGCGCGTCGAACGTCTGGTCCCGCTCCGGGAAGCGGATGTGGCTGTACTGGTACGTGCCGGAGAGCTCCAGGTGCGGCGAGATGAATACCTCCGGACTGATTTCGCCCGTTACCTGCCAGCCGTCGTAGAACGTGCCCGCATTCACCTCGGGACTGAACTGGACTTTCTTCGCGTACGACTCGTGGTACGAGGCACCGACCCGGAAGAAGGTGTAGCGCCCGACGGGGATCTCTACCTTGTCGGAGAGCGCGAACGGCACCGGCAGATCCTCGTACAACAGCTTCGCCTCGGCGCTGCCGCCTGCCTGCGTCTTTGCGGTCGCCTCCCACTCGGGCCCGATCTCGGCCGACTCGAGGACGCCGCTCTCGTTCCGCAGGAACCCGACGGCCTCCAGCTCCAGTGTGTGCCGGATCAACGGCGACTCCGCTCCCGGAAGCCACGTGTAAGAAAGCGTATTGTCCAGCATCGTGAAGTCGTTGCGCTGCACGTACCCGATGCCGGGGTCGTACGCCGGGCCCGCCCAGGCCAGGACGGAATGGTACCCCCATGCGTCGCGCCGCCGCCGCTCCATCTCTGCCGTGAGCCAGCCGCCGTTCAACCCGTGCTCCCGGCCGGCGTCGATCAGCCCCTTATCGAAGGTCTGCGCCCACTGTAGCGTGAGGTAGTCGGCTCCCCGAACCCGAAACACGCCGTCCAGGCCGTAGGCCATGTTGTAGTTGCCGTCCGTGCCGAGGCGGCTGGTCACCATCCCGCCCGCATGCGAATAGGGGTTGAACACCTGCCGCCGCGCCCGGAACACGCCGAAGTTCTCGGAAGGCAGCGTCGCGCTGCGGTCGGTCTGCATGTCGATGCCGCCGACGTCCCACTGCCCGAACTTCCCGACGTACCGCGCCCCGCCCAGCAGGCGCACCGGCTTTCCGTTATCCGCGATGCCGATGCGGCGGCTGTGGAAGAGGCGGCTCAGGTCGCCCGTCCTGAAGTCGAACAGGGCCGCGCGCTCCTGGAAGAACTGGCGCTTCTCAGGGAAGAAGAGCGAAAAGCGGGTGAGATTGATTTGTTGGTCGTCCGCCTCGACCTGCGCGAAATCCGTATTGACGGTCAGGTCGAGCGTGGATTTGTTCGAGAGCAGCATCTTGAGGTCGCCGCCCACCTCGAGCTGATGGTCGTTGACGTATCGGTAGCCGTCCACCGTCCCTGCCGGCGCCGCGATGGCGGAAGCAGACCGCCCCATCCCGGTCAGGCCGTAGGGGGTGACGTAGATGGGCTGGTGGGGATGGATGCCCTCGAACTGGATCTTCTGGGCCATGGAAGGTTTCAGGAACGCCCAGTTGACCACCGCCGGGATCGATGGGAAAATCAGGCGCTCGGTCTTCCGGGCGATCTTGCGCTGCATCGTGATTCCCATCGTCACCTTGCCGTCAGGCCCTTCCTGGAAACGAAGGCTGGAGAACGGGATGCGTATTTCCGCGAACCATCCGTCCTGGTTCCGGGTCGTCGCCACGCCCCAGTACGTATTGAAGCTGAGGTTCAGCCAGCCGCCCGTGGTGACGCCGCCGCCGTTCGCGTCGTTGGAGAGGGCGGCCTCCCGCCGAATGCCCGCGGGCGTGGTGGTGAAGACGATGCCGCTCTGGTTGTCGTTGAACGTGTCGAGCATGACCTCGAAGTGGTCGTCGGCGTTGAGCCCGTCGCGGTAGAGGGTATTGTAGCGGATGCCCTCCGGGTCGCGGTCGTACGCCCGAAGCGACAGGTACAGGTAGCTGTCGTCGTAGGCGACCCGGAACTCGGTCTTCTCGGTCGGCGCCGCCCCGTTGTTCGGCTCGTACTGGGTCGGGATGAAAGGCGTCACCGCCTCCCAGGCCGCCTCGTCGCTGAGTCCGTCCAGGCGGATCGGCCCGTCGATGCGCTGGATGGGGATAACGCCTTTCCCCTGAGCCTGCGCGTGATGATGAAGGAGAAACTGCCCCGAGAGCACGAGGCCGGCCGTGAGTGCGAACGTGTAGAACCGAAACATCCGATCTAGCATACTTCAAGGATGGACCGCCACATCCCGGCACGCGGCGCTGCGGCCACGAGTCCGGCGGCGCACCCGCGCGCATGGATCGGACTGGGGATGGGGCGACAAACCGTCAAGGTACTCCGCCGCCCGCGTAGCATGCAACCAGCCCGCAAACCTTCACCCCCGCTCAATTGTGGATTCTGGATTCAACGACCAAGCCCGCACCCTCCGCCCACACCCCCCGCCTACACCCCCAGTCCTCTTCCCTTCATAGACTCCTAGATTCTTCGTTTCGCAAATCCCCCTCCCCCGAAGCCCCGGAACACGGACAAACAGTAGGCGTCCAAGCGAACCGTTCGGGGCTATAGCTCAGTTGGTAGAGCGCTGCAATCGCACTGCAGAGGTCAGGAGTTCGAATCTCCTTAGCTCCACAGAACCGGACGTTCGGCCCTTCAGGGCTCGGACGTCCGGTTTTTTTAATTTCCCAGGCTTCCTCTCCACGTCGAGAAGGAGACGAGCCACCAGTAAAAGGTTAATACCAAATCCGATGCAGAATCCCTATCAAAACCTCTGCCCTGTAGCCGCAGGTCTTTAGCCTGCGTACTTCAGGCTTCCGAATCGCCAGTTCCGTTAGCGACTCTAAATCGTTAAAGAAAGCTGTCATTAGCAGCCCCAGTAAATGAAGTTTCCCGTCCGTGCGATCATGACACCACGCTACCGCCGCAAAAACCC
>DASSAV010000168.1:0-4286 GCA_035699265.1 Rhodothermales bacterium | reverse complement strand
GGGAGTCGTCCCACTGCATTGGGGTACGCTCCGGATCCCGCCCGAACCCGGCGCCGATGTTCTTTCCCTCCGGGTCCCGTATCCGGTCGGGCGGGATCTCCACGTTCTGCATGCCGATCTCGTCCCCATAGTACATGGTCGGCGTGCCACGCAGCGTAAGCAGCAGCATGGCGGCCACACGCGCCTGTTCCGGCCCGATCCGGCTTGCGATCCGGTGCTTGTCGTGGTTGCCCAGCACCCAGTTCGGCCACCCGTCCGTAGGAAGCTCCGCCTCGTATTCTGTGATGGCTGCGTTGATTCGCTTCGGGTCCCACGGAAGCACGATGAGTTGGAAATTAAACGGGAGATGCGTTCCCGAATTCTCCTCGCCGTAGTATGCCACCAGCCTGGAGATCGGCAAGTAGATCTCCCCGATCAACACGCGGTCGTCATACCCGTCCATGACCTTCCGCATCATCTTTACGATCTCGTGCACCTCCGGCTGATCCGTCGAAAAAGCCGGGAGCAGGCGGCTGTAAGGCGATTCGTGTTCCTCGTAATCGGGGTTGGGCGGGTTGTCGCGGAGTTGCTCGTCCTTTATCATGTGCCACATGACGTCCACGCGAAAACCGTCCACTCCCTTGTCCAGCCAGAACCGCATGGATTCGAGCATAGCCTGCTGAACTTCCTGGTTGCGCCAGTTCAGGTCCGGCTGCTCCTTGAGAAACGCGTGGTAATAATACTGCCGTGTCGTCTCGTCGTACTCCCAGCCGCTTCCGCCGAACACGCTCAACCAGTTGTTCGGCGGCCCGCCATCCGCAGCAGGGTCGCGCCAGAGGTACCAGTCACGCTTCGGGTTCTCGCGCGACGACCGCGAGTCGAGAAACCACGGGTGCTCCTCCGACGTGTGGTTCGGCACGAGGTCCAGGATGAGCTTTATGTCGCGCCTGTGTACCTCGGCCAGCAGGCGGTCGAAGTCCTCCATGGTCCCGAACATCGGGTGAATGCCGGTGTAGTCGGACACGTCGTACCCGAAATCAGCCATAGGCGACGGGTAAATAGGCGATATCCAGACCGCCGTCACACCGAGCCACTGCAAATAGTCCAGCCGCTGTCTGATCCCCTCCAGATCGCCGATGCCGTTCCCGTCCGAATCCATGAACGAGCGCGGGTAGATCTGGTATACGATCCCCGTCTGCCACCAGAGGTACTTCGCCTCCTGGGCTTGCTCGGTCCCGGTAAGGTCTACCGTCTCTTGCTCCATATGGCCCCTCTCCATGTTCGCCCACGTCCCGCCCAGCCCGTCAAACCTCCCCCTGCTCGCGTTCGCCGGTAACGCGGTACCACTGGTACCCGTAAGGCTCCATCTCGACTTCTAACTGCCCCTGCTCCTGAATGGAGAGTATCCCTTCCCGCAGAAGCCCCTCCATGCGGCGCCCGAGCTGGTCGCGCATGTCCAGCACGATCCGTTGCGGCTCAGGGGTGAAGTTATGGAGCGATATTACGAGCCCGTCTTTGTACGCATAGCGGAGCGCCAGCACGTACGGCGTGTCGATGTCCATGATGTGCGAGTTGCCTACCCCGATCTCCTGGCACTGCCGCCGCACCCGTATCATCCGGCGAATATGCGCCCATAAGGAATCGGGGTCCTTCCGCTCGTCCGCCACATTGACGTTCTTGTAGCTGAACGGACCGAAGTCGATGACGCGCTGCACCAGCTCGCTCCTGGGGGCATCCGAGAAACCCGCGTTCTTTTCAGCCGACCACTGCATGGGCGACCGTACCGCCCAGCGCCCCTCCCGTTCGAGATCCTCCCCCATCCCGATCTCATCTCCGTACACGATCACCGGCGTCCCCGGCAATGCGAAGAGGAGACTGTAGGAAAACTCGAGCCGCTTCCGGTCTCCACCCAGTATTGGCGCGAGCCTGCGCCGCAAGCCGCGGTCGTAAATCCGCATGTTCTGCTCGGGGGCGAACTGGGCGTAAATCTCTTTGCGGTCTTTATCCGTGAGCCGCTCCAGGTCTACTTCGTCCAGGTTGCGTAAAAAATTGGCCCACGTGCAAGAATCTGGAATGGCCGGGAGTTGCCGCAGAATTTCGATCAGGGGACGGGCGTCCTTCCGGGCCATCGCCAGGTAGAAGTAGTTGTTCAGCACGAAGTTGAACAGCATCGTCAGCTCGTCCCCGTCGCCCATGTACGCGACGAGTTTCTCCGTCGGCACGTCCGCCTCTCCGATCAGAATCGCCTCCGGCTTTCGACCCGCTACGTGCGCGTGAATTTCCTTCAGAATGTCGTGTCGGTCCTCTCCTTCGTACCCGTCCTCTGGGTTCGACTCAATCATGTGAGACGCGGCGTCCACCCGGAAACCGGAAATGCCGAAGGAGAGCCAGAAGTCGAGGATGCGCTTGATCTCGTCCCGTACCAGTTCATTACGGAAGTTGAGATCGGGCTGAAAGTGGTAAAAGCGGTGGTAGTAGTACGCCCCCGCAATAGGATCGTAGGTCCAGACGGAATTCTCCTGCCCCGGAAAGATGCTGCCCTTGCCGGGGGGTGTAGGAGGAGGCGCGTCCGTCCAGGTGTAGTAAGCCCGGTAAATCGAACCCGCGTCTCGCCGCGCCGCCTGAAACCACGGGTGCTGATCCGAGGTGTGGTTCACGACCAGGTCCACGATCACACGCATCCCACGCTCCCCCGCCTTGTGGAGAAAGGTCACGAAATCCTCGAAAGACCCAACTCGCTCGTTGACTGCGTAATAATCCGCGATGTCGTAGCCGTTGTCTCGTTCCGGCGAAGGAAAAAACGGCAGAAGCCACAGGCAGGTCACCCCCAGGTCGGCCAGGTAATCGATCTCGCTCGTCAATCCCGCGAAGTCGCCGATCCCGTCGCCATTGGAATCCTTAAAGCGATCGATGTCGATGGCGTACATGATCGCGTTCTTGAACCAGTATGGATCCACAGTCTTCGACAACTCGGTCTGCTGGGGCGTGCGCAGAAATACCTGGAGAAGTTTATAGCACCCCTGAGTACCGCAGTTTCGACCGCTTTGTAATTATCGCGCCACCACCCCGGCCCTGCCCGCCCCACGCCCCCTTTCTCCATTTTAGATTTTGGATTCCGGATTTCGGATTCAAAAGCCCCCAATCCCCCTCTCCCCCAATCTCCCATTCTCCCTTTCCCCCATTCGTCCTCTCTTCCTCTCTTCCCCTCTTTCCCTCTTTCCCTCTCTCCCGAAGCCCTTAACCACCCTCCTCCTCAGCCGATACTCTCCGGGATATAGGAGATCCGACCATAACCGGACCGTACGTCATGATTGTCCCGCGCGATCAGCGAGTGCTGGATCAGTATTTTCAGGAGATTAGCCGCATTCCCCTGCTCAGCCCCGATGAAGAAGTCGACCTGGCCCGGCGTATCCACGAAGGCGATGAGGAAGCGCTCGATGCGCTCACCCGCGCCAACCTCCGGTTCGTCGTCTCCGTCGCAAAAAAATACCAGGGGCACGGGCTGTCGTTGACCGACCTCATCAACGAGGGGAATTACGGCCTCATGGTGGCCGCCCGCCGCTTCGATGAGAAACGCGGGTTCAAGTTCATCTCGTACGCCATCTGGTGGATTCGCCAGGCCATCCTCAGCGCCATCACCGGCGAGGGCCGCCTGGTACGCCTGCCGCACAACCGGGCCAGCACCATCACGAAGATGCGCCGCGCCCGGTCGCGCCTGTACCAGATCCACGAGCGCCAGCCCACAGCGGACGAGATCGCCGAAGAGATCGGCGTCTCGGTGGACGACGTGCTCCTCGGCATGCAATATGCCGCCCACCACCTCTCGATGGACGCGCCGTTTGCGGCCGAGGAAGAACAGACGCTCCTGGATGTCCTGCCCGACGAGCAGAGCGTATCCCCCGACGAGGCCCTGGACGGCGCCTCCGTCAAAATCGAACTCGAACAAGTCCTGAACCGCCTCAACCCGCGAGAAGCAGAGGTCGTCCGCCTCTACTTCGGCATCGACGTCGAAAAAGCGCTCACGCTCGACGAGATCAGTAAGCACATCGGCGTCTCCGCCGAGCGCGTCCGCCAGATCAAGGAGCGAGCGCTCCGCCGCCTCCGCTGGCAATACGTCTCCCACCTCCCCACACCGCAGTGAAGGCCTAACCTGCGGCTCCCTCCTGCTTATGCCGCGCCCAGAGCGTAGCGAACACGAAATACGTCACGCTCGCCACGAGAAAGGTCGCCTTATAGGTGTCCTCATCCGTACGGCCCAGGAACCACAATACTGGCACCGTGATGCACACGGCAAGGCTCAGGATCGA
>DASSAV010000167.1:0-5653 GCA_035699265.1 Rhodothermales bacterium | reverse complement strand
TGTAGCGGAGCGCGGGTGGCGCAACAGCCCGCGTCCACGGCTCCGGTCCGTCCGGCGGAAGAGATGCCCGCCTTCGGCATCATTCCGATACCGGCCACGGTGGAAGAGTCGGCATCGGCGCCGTTCGTGGTGGGAGAGAATACGGGGATCGTGGTGGAGGCGGGGAACGCGGATGCGGCCCGGGTAGGGCTGTTCCTGGCCGATCTGATCGGCAACAGGGCGGAGTCGAAACCGAACGTGACCGATGCGGGCGCGGCGATCCCGGCGGGGAGCATCTACCTGACCACGCAGGGCGCCGACGTATCGCTGGGCGAGGAAGGTTACGAGTTGACAGTGACCCCTGAGCGTGTGACGATTTCAGCGTGGACGCCGGCGGGGCTGTTCTACGGTGTCCAGACGCTGCGCCAGCTCCTGCCTCCATCGGTGGAATACCAGGCGACGTACGACAGGCCGATGCTGGTCCCGGCGGTGCACATCCTGGACCATCCGCGTTTTGAATGGCGGGGAGCCATGCTCGACGTGGCGCGGCACTTCTTCAGCACGGACGACGTGAAGCGCTACATCGACCTCATGGCGATGTACAAGCTGAACCGGCTGCACCTGCACCTGTCGGACGACCAGGGCTGGCGGATCGAGATCCCCTCCTGGCCGAACCTGACGAAGATCGGGGGGCAGACCGAAGTGGGTGGGGGTCCCGGCGGCTTCTATACCCAGGAGGAGTTCACCGACCTGGTGCGGTATGCGCAGGACCGGTTCATCACCATCGTGCCCGAGATCGACATGCCGGGGCACACCAATGCTGCGCTGGCCTCCTATCCCGAACTGAACTGCAACGGCGAAGCCCCGCCTCACTATACGGGCACCCGCGTCGGCTTCAGCGTATTGTGCGTCGACAAGGACGTCACGTACGAGTTCATCGACGACGTGGTGCGGGACATCTCGGCGGTGTCGCCGGGTCCGTACTTCCACATCGGCGGCGACGAGGTGCGGAAGCTGACGCCGGAGCAGTACCGGCAGTTCATCGAGCGCACGGAAGAGATCGTGCGGTCGCACGGCAAGAAAGTGATCGGATGGGACGAGACGGCAGTGGCCAATCCGGTACCTGGGACCGTCGTTCAGCTCTGGCGGCCCGAGGCTTCGCACGAGATGATCGCCGGGGCCGTTGCGAAGGGCGCTGCCGTGGTCCTGTCGCCTGCCGCGAAGATCTACCTGGACATGAAGTACGACAGCACGACGGTGCTGGGCCAGTCCTGGGCGGCGATCATCAACGTGCGCGAAGGCTACGATTGGGAACCCACCGCGATCCTTCCGGACATCCCGGAGCAGTCCATCCTGGGCGTGGAAGCGCCGATCTGGACGGAGACGATGGCGACGATGGACGACGTGGAATACCTGGCATTCCCCCGGCTGGCCGGGGCGGCGGAGATCGCGTGGTCGCCCGCGGCGAAGCGCGACTGGAACACCTACCGGCTCCGCCTCGGCGCACAGGCCCCGCGCTGGTCTGCGCTGGGAATCAACTTTTACCGCTCGCCGATGGTGCCGTGGAATGAGGAGGTCAAGGCCGGAAGAATGAAAGATAAAGGTCCGGGCGTGTGAGGGAGAGCGGGAGTGAGAGTAAGAGGGAAAGAGAGAAAGAGAGAAAGAGAGGGGGAGAGGAGGAGGGGAAGAGAAAGAGGGAAGGAGAGGAGGAGGGAAAGAGAGAAAGAGTGGGAGAAAGGGGAAAGAGCGAAAGAATGGGAGAAAGGAAGAGAGGGGGAGAGGAGCCTACGAGTCTAAGAGACGAAGAGGGTAGGAAGGGGGTCGGAGTTTGGGGGTGTGGGCGTTCGTAGGTTCTTCGACTCCTCGTCTCGTAGATTCGCGTCAGGTAGGGGGTTGCGTTTCACCTTAATCTCTGGAGGTTGCTATGGCTCGCAGTATCGGGGTGATCGTACTGGGATTCGTTTTGATCGGCGTCCTGTCGTTCGGCGCCGACGCGGTGCTTCGGAGTGTGATGCCGGGGGCATTTGATGCGACGGGCCGGGTGGACAGCACGCCGGTGCTGCTCTTGACGATCCTGTACGTCGGCCTGTTTGCTACGCTGGGCTGTTACCTGACGGCGCGGCTGGCGCCGAACCACCCGATGCGGCACGCGCTCATTCTGGGCGCGCTGGGGCTGGCCTTCAACATCGCGGGGACGATCTCTTTGTGGGATACCGCACCGGCGTGGTACCACATCGTCTCGCTCGCGTTGGTCATGCCGTATGCATGGCTCGGCGGATGGTTACGGGAGCGGCAGGTTCAGGGGCGGCGAGCGATGGCGTGAGCGGGTGAAAGAAAGGAGGAAAGAACGAGTGGACGAGAGGAGGGAAGCAGGGCCGGATGCACAAACGAACTGCAGGACTGGCATTCGAGGCAACTGGCTTCAGGTGCTGCCGTTCTCCTCACGCAGTTTGTCGCGCTGTTGCTTCAACCCCATTTTGAGTTCTTTGAGCGCGTTCACGTCTTTATGCATCTGCTCGCTCAGTTGTTCGAATCTTTCCATGCTGACCGTATCGTCGCGCAGCGCCTCCATCAGCGCGTGATGGTCTTGCTGATAGGCTCCTATGATCTCCGCGTAATGAGCGGAAAGATTGTCGCGGACTCCTTTCGCGGGCTTCTCTGCCATGATAAGTCGGGATGTTGGTTTCAGGTCTGAATGATACCAGCAGGATAATAATAGTGCCGCGAGCGTGTCTGTCAAAACCGGCGCGCGAACCATTTCAGCCAACCGCAATTTTTCCGGACATTTCAGCGGCACAGGTTTTTCATGCCTTGCGGGCGCGTGGGTGGATGTACAGGGGCGCTTTTGCTACATTAAAATCGTGAGGTTGCCGCCGTTGCGTTGAAAGATAAAGGTCCGGGCGTGCGGGTTGAGCGTTGTCGAGTTGAGGGTAGGGGGAAGGTCCTCACTCCTCCACCTCGATCACGTCCACGACGGGCTTGTCATCCCGGTACATGTCATTGGTCAGCCGTTTCAGACCGCTCCCGTCCAGGTTTATCGACATGATCTCCGACAGGGAGTCCGCTCGGTAGCCACCGCCCTGACGGAAGAAGACACGTGAGCCGGAGGTATTGGCTGACGGCCAGGTTTCAATTCCCAGCCTCGGAATATCGTGGAGGGCGCCGCCGGGGAGGTCGGCCCAGAAAATATTGCCCCTCATGGAGAAAAACACCTTGTCTCCTGCTGGGGAGAAACGGCACCGCTCGGTGTATCTGCCCGATTCCGCAGGTGTAAGGCGCTGCATCGCACCACTGCCTAAATTCAATAGGTACGTCTGGGTTGCGTATTGATCGGGTCCGCCGAAAGCGGAGAAGCAGACCTGATCGCCATCCGGCGAGACCTGGGCAAAAGCCAACACAAAACCAGGCGGGGAGATTTGAATGGACTGGCGCGTCCTTAAATCGTACACGAGGGCAGCCTCGTTCCCGGTCGAGTCAGAGGTATGTACGTAGTGATCGTAGATAAATCGCTGCCCGTCCGGGAAGAAGTTGCCCGCTGCGGACAGGCCCGGCAGCACGGCATCCCCCAGGGACGGCTCCGGGCCGCCCACGTCCATGAGGTAAATGCTGCTGATCAGCGTGTAATCGTCGAGCCGGAAGAAAAGGAGCCGCTGGCCGTCTGGCGATACGTCGGCGGGCCAGTAGTCGCCTTTAGCATAATGGGTCACCTGTCGGAGGTTCTCCCCGTCCGGGTCCATGCGCCAGATGTTCATGTTACGTCCGCCGCCCCGGTCCGAAGAGAAGTAGACCACCTGCTTGCGTACGGGTCCCGGCTCCGGGCCGCTGTCGCAGGCGAACACTAGGCAAGCTCCTGCCAGCACGCACGACCACACGATAAAACGCATCGCAAGTCCCTCCACTAATCTTTCGCCCCTACCGGACCAGGACGATCTTGCGCGTGCGCACGCCGGTAGCCGTCTCCAGCCGCGGTAATGTCCCGATCTTGGTGTAAAAAGTAGGAGGTGCCGCCGGTCTGAGTTAGCTTGAATTGACAACCCCAAGCAACCCAGACCAACGACACCTATGAAACGCAAACTACTCCCTTCCGAACGTACCGGCAAGTCCCTCTATGAGCTTCTCGGCGGAGCCGCTCAAACCGATGACCTGCTACGCGATCTGATGCTCAGTGCAAGTGAACATCTACTCCAGAAGAGCCTCGAAGAAGAAGCCTCAGATTTTCTCGGACGTGATCACTACGAGCGAGCGCAAGGAGGCAGGCGCGGTTACCGCAACGGATATCAAGACAAGCGCCTGAAGACGAGCCAGGGCACGCTGCATGTACGCAAGCCCCGCACCAGAGACACCGAGGAGCCTTTTGAGAGCAGGATCCTCAAGCGGCTCTCCCGGATCGAGAAGAAGCTCACACGCATGGCCATCGAGATGTACGTACGCGGCCTCTCCACCCGTGACATCGAAGAGACGCTCACGGACGAACAGGGCAAGCCGCTCCTCTCGCGTTCGAGCGTGAGCCGGCTCACGGAGGAATTATACCGGGAGTACGAAGCCTTCCAGTCGCGTGATCTCTGCTCGTTCGACGTGGTCTACCTCTTTATCGACGGGGTGTACGAGGCTGTGCGCCACTACACGAACAACCAGGCGCTACTCTGCGCCTGGGCCATATGCTCGGACGGCACGAAGGTGCTCTTGCACCTCTCGGCAGCATCGAGCGAGAGCGAAGCGGCCTGGAGCACCTTCTTCGAGGAGATGCTTGCCAGGGGGCTCAGGCAGCCGCTGCTGGTGGTCCATGACGGATCACCGGCACTGAAGGCGAGCATCAGCCGCACGTTTCCCGAGAGCGACCGTCAGCGCTGCCTGGCGCACAAGCTGAGGAATCTGGCCTCCAAGCTGCCCGAGCATGCACGGGAAGAGGTGCTTCTGCGGGCCAAGCAGGTCTACTACGCGGCGGACATGGACACGGGCAAGCTGCTGGCCGAGCGCTTCATCGAGGCGTACACGCCCTCCTACCCGCAGATGGTGAAGTGCTTCTGCGACGACCTCGACGCCTGCCTCGCTCACCTGAAGTATCCGCCCTCGCACCGCAAGTACATCCGGACGACGAACCTTCTGGAGCGTGCCTTTGTCGAGGAGAAGCGCCGGACGAAGGTCATTCCACAGCACGTGAACGAGCGTGGGGCAGTCAAGCTGGTCTATGCGGTGCTGGTGCGGGCCTCGCGCAGGTGGCAGCGGGTGCGGATGACACCTTTGGAGTTGGCTCAGCTCAGGAACATACGGCGGCTGATGCGGCCGCAAGACTCAGATGAAGAGACGATCTCATTCAGACTGGCGGCGTAAATGCCTCCTATGATTTTACACACACTTTGGGACTTGACCCATTCCCGTTCTGCGACGTAGTAGTGCATACAGTCCTGCCCCGATAGGGTATTCGTGCAACCCGTCTATGTCACCGGGGTATATGCGCGTATGGCAGATACCAGGAGCATGGCTACTACCGGGAGAATAGAAGTCCCCATTGCCGGGATGGACTGCGCGGGTTGCGCGCGGCACGTCCAGCACGCCATAGAAGGCGTGGAAGGCGTGTGCTCGGTCGACGTACTGCTGTCTGCCGAGCGGGCCGTCGTGGAGGTACTGCCGGGCCGAATGCCCGATGCGGAAGCGATCCGGCGTGCCGTAGAAG
>DASSAV010000166.1:0-8949 GCA_035699265.1 Rhodothermales bacterium | reverse complement strand
CCACTCACCCACCTCTCCGGCAGGAACGGTTGAAAGAGCACCTGCAAATTAGGTGCGCCGCTGAATATACGCGGGCCGATTACAACGCACAACCCGTTCCCAGGTTCAATACCGGCAGGACTTCGCAGAATTTCCCTGTATGCCATCCTGGCGCGGATCACATTCGAGGATCCGAGTTGCAACCACAATAATCGAAACGCCTTTCTAATTGACCGAGACACTATATTACCACGTGAGCAAGCAGGCCAACCAACCGAAGTGAACGCTATGGATGTCTTGTCCGACGTTCTCCGTGTCGTTCGGCTTACGGGTGCCATCTTCTTCACGGCCAGGTTCTCCTCCCCGTGGTCGATCTCATCTCCTCCTCCAGACCTCCTGGCGCGCGCCCTGAACTCGGAGGCTGAATGCCTCACCCTGTTCCACGTCCTCGTCGAAGGGCAATGCTGGGTGGGGCTCGAAAACAGCGCCCCGTACAGGATGGAGGCAGGCGACGTGGTGATCCTTCCACAAGGCGATGTCCACATCATGAGCAGCCGTCCGGACATCACGCCCAGGCCGATCGGCACGCTCATTCCTAGCTTCGCGTCCGACGGCATTCCAAACCTACATTACGGCGACGGCGGCGCCGTAACACGGTTCGTATGCGGGTATCTGGAATGCGATCAACGGTTCAACCCGCTGATCGGGGCCTTGCCCCCGCTGTTTTTCGTGCGGCCCGGGCGCGACGGCTCATGGCTCGGGCCGGATGAAAAGTCGTCCCCCGGTGAGCCGATCGTCGTGCATACGGCTGCTAACGACTGGCTCGACCGCACCCTGCATTACCTGGCGGAGGAAGCGATGGGGGAGCGGCCCGGGAGTCCCGCGATGCTCACGCGCCTGACCGAGATCCTCTTCGTGGAGGTCGTGCGGCGCTACACCCAGCAACTGCCGGCGGAGCAGACCGGCTGGCTTGCCGGCGTGCGGGATCCTGAAGTCGGGCGAGCCCTGCGGCTACTGCACAAACAGCCTGGGCGGAACTGGACCGTGGATCTCCTTGCGCGGGAGACCGGGCTCTCGCGTTCGGCCCTCGCCCGGCGGTTCACGGACCTCCTCGGCGAGCCGCCGATCTTATACCTCACTGGGTGGCGCATGCAACTGGCGAAACGCCTGCTCCAGGAGCCGGCCCTGAGCATTCCGCAGGTGGCCGAGGAGGTCGGTTACACCTCTGAAGCTGCATTCAACAGGGCCTTCAAACGATGCGTCGGCAAGCCGCCCGGAATCTGGCGGGAAGCCCTCGCCTGAAAACCGGATCCCCCTACCCCTCCATTATCTGCCGAACCGGCGTTTGCCTCAGATCCCCTGATCGAACCGGAGATCCTGGACCCCGCAGACTTACGGCGTGTGGCTACAACGGCGAGGGTCCTGTCAGGGATCGTTCCGCTTCGAAACGATAACACTCGAACACATCACCACATTAACACGCTGGCGCCGTCGCTACCCCGCTGCCAGCGCATTCGCCCCGCTCACGATCTCGATGAGTTCCTTCGTGATGGCGTCCTGGCGTGCCCGGTTGTACTTGAGCCGCAGATCCCGAAGGAGTTCGTCCGCATTGGACGTGGCGTTGTCCATCGCCACCATACGCGCGCCCTGCTCGGAGGCATTGGATTCCAGTAGGACACGCCACATCTGGTAATTCAGATAACGTGGCACGATGATGTCGATGATCTCGGACGGGTCTGGCTCGAAGATCATGTCGGAGGTACCCGCACTCGTCCGCCCCTCCTCCCCCGCTTCCTCCATCAGGGGCGTCAGGAAACGCTCCTGTGGGATCGGTAGGAACGGCTCCACAATCCGATTCTGCGAGATTGTATTCTTGAACTCGTTGTAGATCACGTAAGCCTCATCCCACCGTCCGTCCACGAATCCCGCGACCGCTTCGTCCACGATGGCGCGTGCCGTCGCAAACTTCAGATCGTCGAATACCCCCCGGAAGTCGCCGGCGAGCTGGTATCCGCGACGCGCGAAATGCTCCCGGCCCTTCCGTCCGATGCACATCAGGTAGAGCTTGCCCTGCGCCTTCACGTCGGCGAATCGCTCGTTGATGGTTTGCTCGGTGAGCTTGACGATATTCGCGTTGAAGGCGCCGGCCAGGCCGCGATCCGCAGTCACCACGACCAGGAGCACCGCGTCCACGTCCGGCCGCCCCTGCAGGAGCGGGTGGGCCTCCGGATCTACACGCCCCTTGAGGCGATTCACGATGTCGCCGATCATGTAGGCGTACGGGCGCGTCCGGAAGATCTGCTCCTGCGCGCGCCGCAGCTTGGCCGCCGCCACCATCTTCATGGCGCGGGTGACCTGCTGCATGCTCTTGAATGAGTTGATCCTCGTCCGTATGTCACGAAGACTGGCCATGTGTCAAGCGTTGAAGGTTAATGAGTTGAGCGTTGCGGGTTAGAAAGATGAGCGTCCGGCTTCCGAACCCTCAACTCGTCAGCCCTCAACCCTCAACCGGGCTTCAGCTCCGTGCTGAGGCCGTTTCAGCCTGTGCGCCCGCATACACGTCGGCGAGCTCGGTAGCCTCGTGGCGGATCGTGTCCGCAGCCTGATCGCTCATCTTGCCGGTGTCGCGGATCTCGGCCATCGTGTCGCCGTGCCGGAGCGTAAGCCGCTCGATCAGTTCGCGCTCGAATTCACGGACGCGCTGGACCGGAACGCGGTCCAGGAGCCCCTGTGTGGCCACGAAAATGATGGCGATCTGGTTCTCTACCGGCACCGGCTGGTACTGCCCCTGCTTCAGGATCTCGACGAGCCGCTCACCGCGTCGGAGCTGGCGTTGCGTCGCCGGATCGAGGTCGGAGCCGAACTTTGAGAACGCCTCCAGCTCGCGGAACTGCGCCAGGTCCAGGCGCAGCGTACCGGCGACCTTCTTCATCGCCTTCACCTGCGCGTTGCCACCCACACGGCTCACCGAGATGCCGACGTTGATGGCCGGGCGCACACCCGCGTTGAAGAGGTTGGATTCCAGGAAAATCTGTCCGTCGGTGATCGAGATCACGTTCGTCGGAATGTAGGCGGATACGTCGCCTGCCTGGGTCTCGATCACCGGGATTGCCGTCAGTGACCCCCCGCCCTTGACATGGCCTTCCAGCGACTCCGGAAGATCATTCATCTGCCGGGCCACCGCTTCAGTGCTGATGATCTTGGCCCCCCGCTCCAGCAGGCGGCTGTGGAGGTAAAACACGTCGCCCGGATAGGCCTCGCGGCCCGGCGGGCGGCGCAGCAGCAGCGAAAGCTCCCGGTATGCTACCGCCTGCTTCGAGAGGTCGTCGTAGATCACCAGCGCGTGGCGGCCTGTGTCGCGGAAGAACTCTCCGATGCAGGCGCCCGCAAACGGTGCGATGAATTGGAGCGGCGCAGGCGATGAGGCCGGCGCGTTCACGATGACCGTGTACTCCATCGCACCGTGCTCCTCGAGCGTGCGCATCACCTGCGCCACCGTAGACGACTTCTGCCCGATCGCCACGTAAATGCAGTAGACCGGCTTCGCTGTCTCGTGGGTACGCTTCTGGTTGATGATGGTGTCGACCAGCACCGTCGTCTTGCCCGTCTGTCGGTCGCCGATGACGAGCTCACGCTGGCCGCGCCCGATCGGGATCATCGCGTCGATGGCCTTGATACCGGTCTGGAGGGGCTCCTTCACCGGCTCGCGGTAGATCACGCCCGGGGCCTTGCGCTCCAGCGGCATCTGAAACTTCTGCCCTCCGATGGGGCCGCGCCCGTCCATCGGGTTGCCCAGCGGGTCGATTACGCGCCCCAGCATCTCCTCGGAGATCTCAATGGACGCAATGCGGCCGGTGCGGCGGGCCTCGTCACCCTCCTTCACCGTCTCGTAGTCGCCGAAAAGCACGGCGCCGACGTTGTCCTCTTCCAGGTTGAGCACCATCCCGGTGACGTCGGTCCTCGGAAACTCGATGAGCTCGCCCGCCTGCACTTTGGAAAGGCCGTACAGACGAGCGATGCCGTCCCCGACCTGGAGCACGGTGCCGACCTCATATACGTCCGTACCGGCTTCGAAGCCGCCCAGCTCGCGCTGAAGCACGGCGGATACTTCGTCGGGTCGAATTGCAGTTGCCATTTATCTCAATGCTCGATTTACGTATTGAATCAGGCCTTATATGTGCCGGCGGGCAGGTTGAGCCGCCGAACGTTCCCATTTCACAGCTTCTTATACCCTTCCCTTACTATCCCAAACTCCCTCTCTTCCTTTCTTCCTCTCCCCCTCTCTTCCCCCACATCTTCCGTGATCCGCTCAGGTCGACGCCGGCGTATTCCGCTCCATGCGCTCACGCAGGAGCGCGAGTTGGTTACGGACGCTGCCGTCATATACGGTATCGCCCACCTGGATTATGATCCCTCCGATCAGGGAAGGGTCGGTCTCCGTCCGGAGACGGATCCGCTTTCCAGTCATGTCCTCGAGCGCTTCCTCCACGCTCTTCTTCTCGCCGTCGGACAGCGAAAAGGCCGAGCGGGCGACGGCTCCCTCGATGTTCAGGTGCTTGTCCCGCAGGTCCGTGTACGCCCGCACCACCGCAGGAAAGCTGTCCTCACGGTTTTTCTCCAGCAGCAACATCAGGAAGCGGAACGTCAACGGCTGTATCCGCTTCTCGAAGAGCGCCTTGACGATCGCCTCTTTCTTCTCGCGGGCGATGATCGGGCTGGCGAACACGTTCACCAGGTCCCGGGACTGCTCCAGACTCTCCCGGACCAGGAGAATATCCTCGTCTATCTGGGCCGTCTGCCCTTCCTGCTCTGCTTCCTGATACAACGCTTGCGCATAGCGCCGCGCGACACTGAGCGGGGTCATGGGTTCTGGGCTGAAAGCACGGCCGGCGTTACGCCCGGCCGACTGTGGATACCTGGTTCTGCGGCAACTCGTCGATGAAGGTATCGACGATGCGGCGCTGCGTGGCGGGATCGAGGTTTTCACGCAGGATCTTCTCCGCAGCCTGGACCGCAAGGTCGGCTACTTCGCTGCGCAAGGCGGCGAGCGCGCCGCGCTTCTCCCGCTCGATCTCTTCCTGCGCCTGCTGCTGCATCTGGGCAATCTGAGAGCGCGTCCTTTCTACTTCATCGGCACGGAGCTTCTCCGCACTCTCCCGCGCTTCACGCAGAATGTGCTGCGCCTGCTGCTCCGCCTCCCGGCGTGCCTTCTCGTTGTCCGCCTGGATCTGGCGCGCCTCGACCAGTGCGTGCTCGGCACGCTGAATGGACTCGTCTATCGTCCGTTCCCGCTGCTCCAGCGACGCCGTGATCGGCCCCCAGGCCGTCTTCTTCAAAAGCGTGAGCAGGATCACAAACACGACGAGCGTCCAGAAGATCAGGCCGACGTTCGGCGCCAGCAGATCCGCTGCTAGAATCGTGTACATAAGAATAACCGTACGCTTCGCGGGCCGCGCCCGCCGATTCCTCTCTGCCGAACGAGCGCTGCCGGAGCCTTTCGCCTCCGACAGCGCGTCGCCACGACACGTAGTTGCGGATCGCCTCCTCAGGCCTTCAAGGCGAGGAGGATGCAGATCACGAGGCCGAAGAGCGCCACGCCTTCGACGAGCGCCGCCGCGATGATCATTGTGGTGCGAATGTCGCCGGCCGCTTCAGGCTGGCGCGCCGATCCTTCCATGGCCGGACCCGCGAGAAGTCCGATACCCAGGCCTGCGCCCAGTGCAACGAGGCCGGCGCCAAGACCCGCGCCGAGCCATGCTAGTGAGGTAGGTCCCATTGGTGCTTCAAGTTGACTTAAAGATGAGTAGTGTTCTTTGGGTCGGCGTCCCGATGAACTCGACCGGGATGCCTGGCGCCCCGATTCGGTTCGTCGGGGCGATTTCTTACGTGGTAGGAATTGTCTGAGCGGGCCCTGGGACGACGTGATCTCCCGCCGTGCTCCCCGGCATAATGTGCGGCGTTACGTGCGCGTGGTCGCCTGCAACAGCCCCCTCAAACTCACCGTAATGATCGTGTGCGTGGTCGGCGTGCTCCTGTACCGCCATCCCGATGAACAGGGCCGAGAGCAGCGTGAAGACGTATGCCTGAATGAAGGCCACCAGCAGTTCGAGCAGGTTGATGAACAACGTGAAAGCCACACTGATGGGAGAAATCCCCCATCCCCCGCCCAGCCCGAACAGGTTTTTGAAGGTGAAGATGAGCCCGATCATGCTGAGAATGACCAGGTGCCCGGCCGTCATGTTGGCAAAGAGTCGGATCGCCAGCGCGATCGGCTTGGTGAACAACCCCAGGATCTCGACCGGGATGAGGATCGGCCAGACCGCCTTGGGTACGCCGGGCGGCGCAAAAACGTGCCGCCAGTAGTCCTTCGTTCCGGCGACCTGCGTAATGACGAACGTAAAGGTCGCCAGGACCGCGGTTACCATCAGGTTGGAAGTCGCCACCGCTCCGTAAGGGATGACGCCCATCAGGTTGCACGTCAAGATGAAGAAAAAGATGGTCAGCAAATACGGAAGGAACCGCTGGTATTTCGGCCCGAGGTTCGGCTTTGCGATTTCGTCGCGCACCCACACGACGAGGGTCTCGAACAGGTTGTGATAGATCCCCCTCGGGGCCGTTTCACGGCCGATCCCGCGCTTGTAGCGCCTTGCCAGCGGGATAAAGATGGCCATCACGATCAGGCCCGCGATGATGGCGAAGACCAGGTGACGCGTAATGGAGAAGTCCACGAGGATGGCGCCGCCGTCGGCCGGCGCCAGTTCGGAATCCAGGTGCGAGGCGCCCTTGACGATGCGCTCGACGCCCTGTATCGGATTGCCTTCTTCGGCTTGCTCGTGCGTAACCTCAAAACCCTCGGACGGTGCCTCGCCGAGCGGGCTGTCTGAAGCAGGCGCACCCTGCGGACCGGCGATGACGTACGTTCCGGAATTAAGGGCCGCCGTCGTGGACGCGAACACGTCTAGCCCCACTGCACCGTCGGGGTGCTTCGTCAGGAAAATGCGGGGCAGCTCTACCTTGGCGATCGGCTCGAGATCGACGTAGTTGCCATCGGAGATGTGATGGACCGGGTCGAACTCCTCATTGTGCCCCTGCGCCACGGCAGTGGAACAGATGCACGAGAGCAGAGCCGCCGAAACAATTATCTTTATATTAAAATGCCGCATATTGCCGAGAAGAATCTCCGCTCGTAATACACCGAGACATCCTGGTCGAGCAGGCCGTTCTTAGTCCGCCCGAGAAGATGTACCTTTTGCCATCCGGTGGAACCGGCGGAGTTCTAAAATGGTAGCGACTACGAAGACTGTGAGAAACGCACCTACCAGGACGCCGGTGCGCACCCGGAAGGCCACTAGCATGAAGGCCAGAACACCAAGTGCAGCCAACATGCGGACCACTATCCCACCGAAGACGATCTGAAAGAACCGCTCGCGTCCGGCCTGCATGGCATATCGGTTTATGAGGTATGCCAGGGCACCATAGATGATGCCGAGGCTGGCGCCCAAACCGATACTGAGCCAGGGTTCAACCGTCACCGGTACCTCCTTCCGCTCGCGGCACGTCCCGCACTTTTTGAAGCGATGCGGAGAATGTCAATATTACGCCGCGAAGGGCTTTATTACGCCCTAATAGGGGTGAATTCTAAATGAAAGGCCCGGATCATACCCGCTCACCCGCCGACCAGGTGCTTTTCGCAGAATAAGCCGGACGATCTTTCCACCCCCGTCACAAGAGCCCGTCACCCCTCACCCTCTCTCCTCCATTTTGGAGTTCGGATTCCCGCCTTCGCGAGTACAGGCTTAGCATTCATCCCGATTCCACCCATCGGGGCTCTCTCCCCCACCACCCTACCCTCGTCCCCTTCCACACTCCTCCTCTCCTAGTCTCCCTCATTCCCCCTCTCTCCCTTTCCCCAACTCATTCACTCCTTCTCTCTTTCACTCTTCCACTCTTCCCCTCATTCCCCCTCTCCTCCTTTCCCAGTCTGTTGCTGACCTGAATGAGGTATACGAACACGAGCACCATGCCTACGACGGCCCCCAGGATGATGAACCAGGGGGACGTGTTCAGCCATTGATCGAGAAAATAGCCCCCGAGCGTGAACACGACCATCGTAAGAGCCATCTGCATGCCCAGGCCCATGTACGGCCCGGCCTGCCGCATGGCTTCCTGCCACGAGCCGGCGGGAGAGTGCCGCCGGGAGGGGTCATGAGGCATGGCTCGGTATGGGAATGGGAGCCGTCCCGTTTACCACTTCGCGGCGCTCCACCTTCGGGTTCGAGAGACCTTTCGGGCCCGTGTTTCCCTGCCCCATCTGGCACTTGCCGCCAAATACCGCCCCGTCCTCTACCACCAGCCGCGCCGCCCGCACGTTGCCGTCTACAGCAGCCGTGTTCTTCAGCACCAGCCGCTCCTTGACGGTCACCTCTCCGAGAACACTGCCCGCCACGTCCGCACTCACGGCCGAGAGCTCACCGTCTACGACACCTTCCTGCGTCACCACTACCTTCCCTTCCACAAACAGCTTCCCGACGATGCGGCCACTGATACGCACGTCACCGGTCGCCTTCAAGGTGCCTTCCAGTACGGTCCCCTCTGCAATCATATTGATCTGCCCCGGCCCGGGGACGCCGGGTTGCCTGGTTGCCACTCCGGCCTTGCTTCGGTTGCTTTTGCCACCAAACATATCCAAGTACCTCAAGAATTTGCGCGTGCCGGGGACACGAACCGGATTCGACCGTCCCAACGAATGCAACGCTCGTTCACAGGATTTCCATTCTACACGGCCCGCTTAATTTATTCCACGTCCGGCAATGTGGAATCCGCACCGTGGCGACTGTACGAAGTTCTACCCCCCGGCGGCAAACGGCATGCCCGACCTACCCTCACACCTACAACCCAGGCACCGAAGCTCAACCCGAGTACCAGAAAAAAGAACCGACCGCGAAGACTCAAACACTTCTACCAACCCAG
>DASSAV010000165.1:0-2377 GCA_035699265.1 Rhodothermales bacterium | reverse complement strand
CCGTTACTGCTCGTCGGCGGAGCGTCCGTAGACGCCGGGCACCGGGACGTCGTTGAGGCGGAAGTAGACGGTAAGCTGGGCGCGGTGGTGGATCAGGTGGTTCAGGCACATGTTGCGGATGGCAGCGAACCGCGGGCCGCTGACGATGACCTGTTCGCCTCTCCTGAGCGTCCACGTGGCGGCGAGGTGCTCGTCGGTGGCGTCCTGCAGCAGGGCAAGGAAGGTCGACGAGCGCTCCTCGAAGGCTTGCAGGACTTCGTCTTTGTTCGCAGGCGGGTTCTGGCGCCCCGGCGGGTTTTTTGCGAAGTCTATCCCGTCACTTTGAAGAATCATGGTGCCCCAGCGGAACAGGTTGGCGAGATGATAGGCCAGGCTGCCCAGGGCCATCGACTTCCTATGGGGCTGCCACTCGAGCCTGTCGGCAGGGATGCGGTCCAGGACGCGGCGGGTATTGGCGATCTCAGCGTCCAGGTCGCAGAATACGGTTTCCTTGAGGGATGTTACGGCGGTGGTGTCCATGTGTATATTGGAACGTCATCGTGAGCTGGGTACGGACAGGGCATGAACCCTGTATTGATCTTAGCCCACCGCGGGGCGATTCGCAATCGCCGTAGATAACCTCTTTGTGAAATGCGGCTCGTCTGGCTTTTCCTCGGCCTGTCTCTTCTCGTTCTGATCCCGTTCTTGATCTGGGGCGCGCAACTGGAGACCCTGTTTTCGCAGGCCGGTACGGTGTCGTGGCTGCGCGGCTACGGAAGCTGGGCCTGGCTGGCGGGCATCGCGCTGCTCGTTTCGGACCTGTTGCTGCCCATCCCCGGCACGGTCGTCATGTCAGCGCTGGGATACGCGTACGGCGCTGTAGCGGGGGGTCTGTTCAGCGCGCTCGGGACGTTCCTCGCGGGAACGGTGGGATACGTATTGTGCCGATTCCTCGGCACGGGCGCCGCGCTGAAGATCCTCGGCGCGAAGGATTACGAGCGAGGCCACCGGCTGTTCGAGCACATGGGCGGATGGATCGTGGCGCTGTCGCGGTGGCTGCCGGTGCTGCCGGAGGTGACCTCCTGCATGGCCGGCCTGATCCGGATGCCTGCCCGCGTGTTCTTCTTCGCGCTCGCGTGCGGCTCGCTGCCGGTCGGTTTTGCCTTTGCCCTGATCGGGGCGACGGGCGTGGCGCATCCCCTGCTCGCGGTGGCGCTGAGCGCGCTCGTGCCTGCGGTGCTGTGGTTCGTGATCCAGCCGTTCGTATTGCGGCGGTTGAAGCTGGATTGAGCGCTTCAGGCGGTTGGCCTGTGCCTGTTTACAGGTTGCCGGCGCCGACGAATTCGACGTGTACCTCGGGCAACAGGCCGGGCCGCTTGTTTTGTGCGCTGCGCGTGCGCTTCATGCCCGACACGAACACGTCTGCGGTAACCTGCCGAACCTCGCCGTCGACGCGCACCACGCCGGAATAGGCCACGCGGCGCCCGTACCAGCCTTCGAGCCGGTCGGCCGCTACATTTTCCAGCACGGCACGTCCTCTCCACATGCGGATGCCGCCGATGGTATTCTGCTCGCCCGTGCGTCCCATGACGGGCACGCGGGTGGCGTCCTCCCAGGCTGTCGCCCGGCACGGAAGTCCATCCAGGATGGCTTCTCGCGGTTCATCCTGTTGCGAGGCTTGCTGCACGGGCAGTTGGATACGGGACGACTCACTCCGAAAAGCTACGGGCCACTTCATACGCTACCAGCACCTCCGAACCCCGAAAACAGACGGTTAACACCATGAGGACAGACGGGGGTACGGCCCCCGGCATTAAGGCCCGTAAAATAGGGATTTACAGTACACAGAAAGTGGGGCATACCGTGAAATATTTTATCGACGGCCAGGGCGGACCGGGAGCAGGGCGGAAGGGATGAGACCAGCCTGATCGGAGGGCCTTCTGTGGTGATGCCGTGCACGTGTCGACGCTGCGGTCTTCGCTGGCTCGCCCGCGGAAGCGAAGGGACGTCGTACCTTACAGCGCCAGCCGGGCGCATGCTCGGTGTGTTACGGAGCGGTCGATCTATAGGGCAAAAAATGGGCATGATTACAGGGTTTCCGGTGTGGCTTCAGGCGGCGGTGTGGGGCCTGGTTGCGGGGTCGGCTCTGCTCGGCGGCGCGCTGGTGGGATATTACACGCACGTTCCACAACGGCTCATCGCGGGCATCATGGCGTTCGGGAGCGGCGTCCTCATCTCGGCGCTCTCGTTCGAGCTGATGGACGAAGCGTACCAGCGCGGCGGGTTCAATGCCGCCGCCCTCGGTTTTCTCAGCGGGGCAGCGGTGTACACGCTGGTGAACTGGTACCTGGCCCGGCGCGGCGCGAAGCATCGGAAGCGTTCCGGCAACAAGCAGGCG
>DASSAV010000164.1:0-5861 GCA_035699265.1 Rhodothermales bacterium | reverse complement strand
GCCTACTACGAAGGCGTGACCGGCTTCAACGACCTGAATAACGTCGAGCTTCACTTCGTGGACGAGGCGATCCCCGGCTACTTCTGGATCTTCCCGATGGCGAACGGGCGGGCGAACGTCGGGCTCGGGATGCTGAGCCATTCCGTCAAGAAGAAGGATGTGAAGCTCAAGGAGTTGCTGGAGGTTTGCATCGACCACCCGCGCTTCAAAGAGCGATTCAAGGATGCGCGGCGGGTGTCCCAGGTGAAAGGCTGGGGCCTGCCGCTCGGTTCAAAGCCGCGCCCGATGGCGGGGAACGGGTGGATGCTCGTAGGGGATGCGGCCAGCCTGATCGATCCCTTTACCGGGGAAGGGATCGGAAATGCGATGGTGAGCGGCGAGAAGGCGGCGCTCTGGGCCGCGCGGGCGAAGGCGGCAGACGACTACTCGGCGGCGTTCCTGAAGGGGTATGAAACGGACGTGCTGAAGTACCTGCAGGGCGAACTGCGGTTGAGCCACGCCATGCAGCGGCTCACGAACTGGAAATGGCTCCTGAACACGGTGATTCGCAAGGCCTCCCGCTCCCACGAACTGGCGGACGCGATCAGCAGCATGTTCGATGACGAGGCCGAGCGCCGCAAGCTCGTATCGCCGATGTTTTACTTGAGGGTGCTGACGGCGTAATTTGGGAGAACTAATATGGGGTGCTCCGGTATGTGGAGGGCACCAGGGGCTTGCCGGAGAACAAGCGAGGTCGGCAATATCGACACCCGGAAGACTTGCTGTTAACTGAAGAAGAAATGGCAGAACGGATAGGCATAAAAGAGGCCGTCGCGGCCGCGATGGCGTTCGCGCGCGAGCTGCTTCCAAAAGAGTCGGGGCAGGGATTCAGCCTCGAAGAAACGGCGTTGTCTGATGACGGGCAGTACTGGCGCATTACTCTGGGAATGATCGATCAATCGAGCCCATTCGCCGAGTTGGGTGCAACGCGCAAGTACAAATGCTTTGAAGTAAACGCGTATGATGGGACGGTCGAAGCGATGAAGATCCGATCAGTCAATGACTGAGGCGGAGATCCTTCGGTACAGGAAGCGCGGGCTGTTAATCGACAGCAATCTTTTGTTGCTCTACTTCGTCGGCTCTCACGATCCGAAGCAGTTGCCGAAATTCAAAAGGACGGCCGCTTACCTACCCGAGGATTATACGCTCCTCGTAGAGTTCATGGGTCAGTTTGAGCGGGTGGTGACAACGCCTCACATCCTCACGGAAGTTAGCAACCTCGCCGGGCAGCTTGCCGAGCCAGTTAAGTCGGCCGTATTTGCAAATCTGAGGACCGGCATCAAGCTGCTTGAGGAGCGGTTTCACGCCTCAACCGCGTTGTCGGCCAGCCCCGAATTTGCTCGTTTCGGCCTGACAGACCTCGCCGTGCTCCATGAAGCCAGGGGACAACTGCTCGTGCTTACGGATGATTTCCGGCTCTCGCAGTATCTCCAGCACGCGAACCTGGCGGCCATCAATTTCAACCACCTCCGCTTCTTTGACCTCACCTGAATGATTGAGCTGAGGTGGGGATATCTGACGCCATCGTAGTCAATGCCGGATCGGGGGGATCGACGGATGTCGCCTTACGCAGCAGTGTGGTAGTGGCGTACCTCAACCTCTGCCCCACGCTTTATTGCATCCTCAGCTTCGCGGAGCACTTGTCCCGTCACTTCCTCGCTCGTGTAAGCCTCGCCGCAGTTGTCACACACGTCGGCGGGCACGTTCTTGACTACCACGGTAGCACCGTCGCGCTCTAGCATGACAGATGTAGTGCCGGGACGGAGCCGCCCTGTTTTGCAGATCACGCAGGTTGTCATGGATGCTTCCTCGTCCTGTGATTCATTGTGTTACCGTAGCACAAAATAGCAATTGCTTCCCGCTCCTGACCAGAGGCCAACTATGTACGACGCCATCGTAGCCGGTGCCGGGCCGGGAGGATCGACCGCTGCCGCCTTCATGGCGCGGAGCGGGCTGCGGGTGCTGCTGATCGACAGGGCCACGTTCCCGCGCGACAAGGTCTGCGGTGACGCGATCAGCAAGAAGGCGGTGGACGTGCTACACCGCCTAGGCATTACAGAACAGGTAGGCGAGAACGAGAGCCTGGGGTCGTGGGGGATCCGGATTTCCAACACGCGAGGAGACGACCTGGTACTGACCTATGAGGACGACCTGGATACCCCCGTTGCGCCCAGTTTCGTCAGCGCGCGGCGTGTGTTCGACGATCTCGTGTTTCGGTGCGCTGTGGAGTCGGGTGCTGAGGCGTGGCAGAACGCTACCGTAGAAGGGCTGCTGCGGGAGGGAGAGCAGGTCGTGGGGGTGAAGGTGAAGCGGGGCGGCAGCACACAGGAAGTCAGGGCGTCTCTGGTCGTTGGGGCGGACGGGGCCTATTCGGTCGTGGCAAGGGAGCTCGGGATGACGCAACTCGACGAGGATCATTACTGCGCGGGCATCCGGGCCTACTACGAAGGAGTGGCCGGCTTCCATCAGCACAATGAGATCGAGATCCATTTCGTGGACGAGGTGCTGCCGGGCTACTTCTGGATCTTTCCCATGGCGAGCGGCCGCGCCAACGTGGGTATCGGGATGCTTAGCAGCTCGATCAAGGAGCGAGACGTCAGACTCAAATCACTGCTCACACTTTGTCTGGAGCATCCACGCTTTCGAGACCGCTTTGCGGAAGCGAAGTCGCTCGGCGCTATCAAGGGGTGGGGCCTTCCGCTCGGCTCGAAGCCGCGCCCGATGGCGGGGGACGGGTGGATGCTCGTAGGGGATGCGGCCAGCCTCATTGATCCCTTTACCGGGGAAGGAATCGGCAACGCGATGCTCAGCGGATCGCTGGCAGCAGAATGGGCTGTGAAGGCTAAAGAGGCGGGGAACTACTCTACATCGTTTCTCAGTGGCTACGAGCATACCGTCATGGGGCAGATTCGTGATGAGCTGCGGCTCAGCTACGCATTGCAGCGGCTGGGCCGGTGGAAGTGGCTCCTGAACAAGGTGGTCCGGAAGGCTTCCCGCTCAGCGGAGTTACAGCGGGTGATCGTCCGCATGGTGGACGACGAGGATGAGCGCCGCAAGCTGGTCTCCCCGCTCTTTTACCTCCGGCTCCTGGCGGCGTGAAGGTGACCTTCACGGCAAGGTCGCAGCGACAGGTTTCGACCTCTCGCCCGCAGATCGTATCTTCACCCGAATTCTTGCCCTTGAATCCATTCCAGGTTTAGATACTGACACATGCACCACATCATCCTGATGGCCGGCCCGGGCGGATCGGCGGCCAACCCCATCGTCAGCTTTCTGCCGCTCCTTCTCATTTTCGTCGTCTTCTATTTCTTCATCATCCGCCCGCAGAAGAAGAAAGAAGAAACCCGAAAGCAAATGATCGAGGGCGTCAAGAAGAACGACCGCATCATCACCATCGGCGGCGTCCACGGCACCGTCACGCAGGTCGACGACAGCAGCGTGCTCGTGCAGGTGGATTCAAACACGAAACTGCGGGTCGACAAGAACGCCATCGCGTCCATCGCGGTGAAGGAGAGCTGATGGGTTAGAGGTTAGAAGGTCGGAAAGTTGAAGGTTAAAGAGGTGTGGGGTCCGGGGGTAGGGCTTGCTCTCATACCCTCATAGTCTCCCAGATTCGTAGTCTCAGCGTCGCGCCGGGGGCGCTCCTATCAGGATTGCCGTCAAGCGCCTTAGCAGCCCGATGAAGGCGGCGAGCCAGGCGAGGAGGGCGACGTAGACGAGGTAGCGGGGGACGTAGAAGAGGAAATCCAACTCCGTCGCTTGCGCCAGGCGGAAGGTGCAGACGGCATACATGCCGAGGGGGAAGACCATGCCCCAGAACTGCGGCTCGTAGGTCAGCGGATACCGCTTGTATACATGGCGCCAGGCGCCCAGGATCAGCAGGAATGGAATCCACCAGGTGGCGACGGACCAGAAGAACAGGGTGAATCCTTTCAGGAAGGGTACCAGTTCGGCGAGCAGACTCCACTGATCGGCGCGCAGAATGAGCGTGGATCCGGCCAGGGTGGTAATGGCGACCGCGCCCATGTTGATCCAGTAGAGCGGGGTCAGGCGTTCCATCGTCAGCTCCAGGAACGTGAACCGGTAGAAGATCAGGGTGATGATCGTCAGGTAGAGCGACGCGCCGAGCAGGTACATGCAGAGGGATAAGAACAGGGCTACCTCCCGTCCGGACGCCAGCGCCGGTTCGAGCAGCGTCCCGAGCACCGAGACCGACTGCGTGGCTACCGTGGCGAGGAGCCACGCCCCGTTGATGCCCGACTCCAGCGCAGGCTTGTTCTGCCGGACGACGGTGGCCGTGAAGAAGGTGTACATCACGAAGATCCACAGCACGATGCTGATGATCCACAAGACCCTGGGAATGGCCGCGTGGCCGGTGGTGACCAGGATCTGTGTTGCCAACACACACGTACCCGCGACCAGCGTGAAGAAGCCCGGCCCCCGGCTGTGGTCCACCACGTCGCGCGCCAGTTGCGGGAAAAACGCAAAGAGGCGGACGAGGGTCAGCAGCCACAGGACCACGTAGGCCGCAAAGTTGAAGACGAGCAACGCCCGGGCGATCCAGTGCATCTCCTCCAGGTAGGCGGCGATGCCGACGATGCCCGTCGCCATGACGAGGGCGAAGTAGCCGGGGAAGAAGCCGGCGACCTCGTGCCGGAGATTGCTGCGCCGCACAGGCTACCGCTCCAGGGCGTAGAGGTACCGTAGTAGGCCCACGTTGAGGAGCAAACAGACCAGGCTCGCCAGGGCGGCCGGCAGCAGGATGGACCTGTCGCCGCCGAGGTAGGCGTTCACAGTCGCCGTGAGCAGCCAGAGCTGGAGGATGACGATGAGCACGACAAACGTGAGGATGCCGCTCACGATGGTCATGCGCTGGAACCGGACGAAACGGGTGTGCTTGCTCACGTCGTACGCTCCTCCATGCCTGTGGCGTAGACCGTCCCGTCCCGGATCTCCAGCGTCACGCGGGGTAGAGGGCGGGGGGGCGGACCCGAGATCTGCCGGCCCGTCGCCAGGTCGAATACGCCATGGTGGCACGGGCAATGCAGTATGCTTTCGGCGACCACTGGGATGACCGGGCAGAGGAGGTGTGTGCACTGCTGGTCGTAGGCGACGAACGATGTTTCGCCCGTCCGGATGAGCAGGCGGGGTGCGCTGCCCTCGGGGTACTCGAAGGTCTTGTGCCCGCCGACGGGGACTTCGTCTACCCCTGCGATCGCAAGACGAGGCAGGTTCCTGTGGCGGGGGCTCAGCAGGTTCTGCCCGAGGAGCCAGAACTGGCCGGTAGCAAAAGCCAGGCTGGTCAGCACCATGAACTTCACCAGATCGCGGCGGGAGACGTACTCGTCTTGCGGCCAGTCGATGGGGAAGTCGCGGCGCCACTTGGGCTGCTCTGCGAGCGGGCGGCCGTCTGGGGGTAGCGTCGGGCGCTCGACGTCTGTCGGCGTACGGTATGCACTCGGGGTGTGCGCTTCGCCCCCGGGCTCGATATCTCTGATGCTCATGCGCCGTCTCCGTCGTCGAAGAGGTTCTCTGAAAACACGTCATCGAGCATTTCGTGCCCGATGGTAGGCTCGTGCATGGCGGCGGTCACGTCCACAATGTCCGCGGGCGCGTCGCGCGGTACCATGAGGTTCACCTTGGTCCGGATCGTCTGCGCGCCGAACTGGAAGGTGTTGACTGGCTTCGCGTGGGGCCGCAGCCGCGCCATCTCCTCGCGCGTGCCGAAGGCCAGGGCCTGGCTCGGACAGACGGAGGCGCACATCGGCTTGAGCCCAACCGAGGTGCGGTCGTAGCACATGTCGCACTTCATCATGAGGTGC
>DASSAV010000163.1:0-3743 GCA_035699265.1 Rhodothermales bacterium | reverse complement strand
TCGGAAAGCACGACCAGGTCGAGGGAGCCGTTGCTGGCGACGTCGCCCACGGTGATGGCCCGCGCCTGCCGGGCCTCCCGGGGGAGCGCCTGGGGATGGAAAATCCCGTTCCGGTCGTTGACGATGACGTGCAGGCTGCCCGCCCCGTCGATCAGCGCCGCGTCGGGGTCGCCGTCGCCATCGAAGTCGGCCCAGGCGAAGCCGCGCAGGCCGCTGACGCCGTCGAACGGGTGGATGGGCTCGAACGCCTCGCCTATGTTGTTGCGGAGCACGAGGGGCGGGCCGTTCTGGGTGCCGAGCACCAGGTCGATGTCGCCCTCCAGGTCGACGTCCGCCGCCCAGACGCCCGTATACGAGCCGCCTGCAATGGAGGAGGGGAGGCGCACCTCCGAAGTGGCATCCTGGAAGCTGCCGTTCTCGGCCTGTTTGAACAGGCGAAGGCCGCCCGGACCGGCGACCGCGAGGTCCGTTTTGAAGTCGTAATTATAGTCGAGCGGGGCGATGAACCGGATGCCGTCCGGCAGCGGGAGCGTCTCGTCGCCGATCAGCAGACTGCGGTCGCTCGTAGCCACCGGGACGGGATCTCCTTCTCCCGTGAGCCAGATCGCCCCGGCGCCCGTCCACGGGCCAGCCCCGCCTGTGGCCAGTTCCTCCGGCGTGAAGGAAAGCTGGAGGTCGGCTTCCGCGACGGTCGTTTCGGGCTGTTGCATCCGCAGGAAATGCGTGATGAGGTCGCCCACCTGCTGGGCGGGTGTCTGGATGGCATCGATGTCCTGGCGAAATTCGGGCAGGCGCAGGAGGGCGTTCCGCAGGAAGATGGACTGCGTGGCGGTCCGGTCCACGTCGCCGGAAGAAGCGGCCGCGTGGAGCGCATCCAGTTGCGCCGTTACCTCGGGCGGCCAATCCGCGCTCAGGCTGTCGATCTGCGTAATGCGCCGGGCGATGAGGTCCCGGTCGCCCTGGCGGGCGGCGAGGCGGACGGATTCGAGGAGGAGCGCGAGGTTGTCCGGCCGCTGCGCGATCATCTCGCCCAGGAGTTGCTGCACCCGGGCTTCCCAGCGCGCCCCGGCCTCGCGCTCGATCTCCTGCGCGAGGGCGTACCTGGCCTTGACGTTTTCGGGATCGAGTTCGATGGCTTTTTGCAGGTGCTGGACGGCCTGGTCGTAGTCGCCCTGGTGGCTTTCCAGCCGGGCGAGGAGGAGCTGGATGTTGCTGTTCTGCGGCGCCAACTCGGCGGCTCTTTGCAGGCGCTCGCGGGCCACGTCGAGTTCGTTCCTGCGGAGGGCCAGCAGGCCCAAGTTGGCCCAGGCCGCCGGTTCGCCGGGGGCGAGTTCGGTGACCTTCAGGAGGTTGTCGTCCGCGCCCACGTCGGATCCGGCCTGGATCGCCGCGACGCTGGTGTAAAAAGCGGTAACGGCCTGTTGATAGGCATCCGAACCGGGCTCCGGCACGCTATCGCCGCTGCGGCACGCCGCTACGAACACGAGGAGCAACGTGCAGAGGATCGGGGCTGGCCGAGGGGAGCGGACGGGACGGATGGTCATGCGAACATTGAGGAATCAGTCGGGTGGCTGGTGTGCCAGGGGGTGGGTGCCAAAGTACGGCAGATGGTTCACCCCGAAAACCCGCTGTCGCTTCGGAGGCTGTCTTTGACCGATTATTCAGGTTGGCGCGGGCAACACCTTCCGCTCGTAGTGGATACTTGCAGGCCGCGCAGAAGGGGAGGGTAGTACAATGTAACGCAATTATTTATGCAACACATTTAGATAGTGTCGCTCCAGCTTCTGGCGAGCCGCTTCCGGCGTAAATTGCCAATGCGCCCTCGCCTTTGCTTCGTTTCGTTCTTTGACCAACTGCTCGATCTCGTCTGCCATCCGCTCCAGGCTCTCGATGCGCCTGCCCAGACATTGACGCGCAATCGCGCTGATCTCTAGCTCGGCCATGTTCAGCCACGAGCCTTTTTTAGGCGTATGATGCCGCTCGAAGCGCTGAGCCAGCGCGAACGCCTCGCCAGCTCGCAGATGCATGTAGAAAGATGCAGCTGTATGGGTGTTCAGGTTGTCCTCTACCAAGCGGATCCGTTCGGCTTTGCCGTAGTGCAGAGCCACGCTCTGCATGAAGCGCGTATAGTCATCGCCGGTGCGCCTGTGGCTCGTCTCGACCATGCGGTAGCCCGTCAAGGGCTCGAAGGCGACCAGCAGGCAGCAGGTGCCCTTGCGCTCGTACTCGTAATCCTCCCGTCTGGGCTTACCCGGCTTCATCTCCAGCGGCTCGACCACTTCGCCGTGGAGCACACACGGACGTTCATCGAAACAGACCACGGGATAATGCTCGTCATAGGGGAGACTGTAGAGATGCAGCACGTCCTCCATGCTAGCCAGGAACGCCCCGTCAATCTGGCCTATGCACCACTGGCGCTTCTGATGCGGCTTGAGCTTGTTTTTTTGAGTATGCGTTTGACACTCTGATGGCTGATCTCTTCAATGAAGCCCAATTCGACCGCTTTGTCGGCCAACAGGCGCAAGCTCCAGCGGCTGTGTCCCTTCGGAGCATCCGAGCAAGCCAGCGCCGTGATCTGCGCGCGGGCCTCTCCGGAGATTTCAGGCGGTCTGCCACTGCGGTGCGCTTCGTTGAGGGCGGCCTGCCAGGACGCGGAGAGGGTCTTCTTGCGCGTGTTGTAGACCGTGTTGACGTGGACGCCGATTTCGCGGGCGATCTGGGAAGGGCCGATGCCCTCGTGTAGTCTGAGCAGAATCCGGGCACGTCTGAGCTTACGAGCAGGATGGACGCCGCTGCTGAGCATCTGATTCAAAGAACGGATGGCCTCGTCGGGCAGGGAGAATGCTTGGGGTGTTCTAGCCATGAGTTTTTACTGGCTGAACCCCTATATATACATTGTGTTGCGTTACGTTGTACTAGGGCAGGACGGTGATGCTTCGCAGGCGGAGGCGCCGCTGGCTCTGTATGGAGCAGAAGCCGTCGCGGCGGTGCTGGCCGACAGGGGCTATGATAGCGGAGCATTGGTGGCCTATATAGATGATTCAGGAGCAGAGGCGGTGATTCCCAGTTGCAAGCACGCGAAGCAGCCGCGCCAGACTGACCGTGAGCTATACAAGGAGCGCAACAAGGTGGAGCGGTTTTTCAATCAAGTGAAGCATTCCCCCCCGGATAGCCACGCGCTACGAGAAGACCGGGCGTAATTATCTGGCCTTCCTTCATGTAGCCTCCACTATGATTTTGCTCCTGTAAGTCGCAAGTGAGTTCCCCATTTGTCAATACGACCTGGCACTTTCACTGCCGGCTGGGATGCCGAGCGTCTTGGACAAAGTCTACAAGCCAGGTGTACACGTAAGTGTACACGCAGCCTTTGGAATCACCCGGTACGGAGCGGAGCTGGGGTGGGGGAGAGGCTGGATTTTGGGACCATACGGACGGTTCGTTGTGGTGCGGAAAGGTGCTCGCTGCAATCGCACTGCAGAGGTCAGGAGTTCGAATCTCCTTAGCTCCACAGAACCGGACGTTCGGCCCTTCAGGGCTCGGACGTCCGGTTTTTTTAATTTCCCAGGCTTCCTCTCCACGTCGAGGAAGAGACGAGCCACCAGTAAAAGGTTAATACCAAATCCGATGCAGAATCCCTATCAAAACCCCTGCCCTTTAGCCGCAGGTCCTTAGCCTGCGTACTTCAGGCTTCCGAATCGCCAGTTCCGTTAGCGACTCTAAATCGTTAAAGAAAGCTGTCATTA
>DASSAV010000162.1:0-5472 GCA_035699265.1 Rhodothermales bacterium | reverse complement strand
ACCCAACCCCCCGCACTCCAAACACCGCCACTTGAGAGAGATGTCGCGCCAGCGATTGGGGTGTATGCCCGTGCTCAAGTTGCGAGACACCCTCCGGCCTTGCCAAACGGCCTCTCCCTCTTTCTCTCATTCCCTCTTCCCCTAACACCTCCCAACTCACTGCCGACCGCCAGGCCCAACCACCCTATCAGCAGTCTCCAACACCTCGGCACCCACCGAATCGTGGATCCGCGCGCCGGATGAATCCCCGCGCGTTGAGCGAGTGGCGCCCCACCACCTTACATCCGATCTACCGCCCAACCCTGACGCGCCGCTCGGTCCGATCCGCGTTAGGAAGGGGATTCAGAGCGTTCCGATTCGGTCGCCCTTCTTTGGTTCTTTCTTGGGCGAGCAAGAAAGAACATCCCCCAGGAAAGCACACATGCCCGAACCAAGAAACACCCCGAACACAACCAACAACTGACCACTGACCACTGACCACCAACAACCGACCAGAAGTGCGATATCTGTGCGATCAACCTCCTCACGTAAATACGTGACACTCCGTCGCCTCCGCTCCTTCCGCAACAAACTCTACTGCTAATACCGTCCACAACTGTTCACTACTCACTACCAACTGTTAACTGATCCGCCTTCCGCAACAATCTTTACCGCTGACCCGCAACACGCGAACACCTGAACGTGCAAACACGTTATCACTCCAATCCAACCAGGAACAAACCCCGTCACCGTGCAAGCCGAAAACGCGCTGCGCAATGAAATAGATAGGACGGCCGACGACGCCGGGGCGGAGGCAGTCTCCGTCTCGTACTACGACTACGAGACGGAGACCGCCTGGAGCTATCGGGGCGACCGGTGGTTTCACGCAGCCAGCACCATCAAGCTCGCCGTCCTGGCTGCCCTGTATGCAAAAATATGCGAAGGCGTGTACCACCCCAGAGCGCGCCTCCACGTCCGAAACTGGTTCAGGAGCGTGGCCGATGGGAAACCGTTCCGTGTGGCCTCCAGCCGGGACGCCAACGCCGAAGTGCACGCTGCCGTCGGCAAGACGATGCGCCTCGAAGAGCTGGCCCGCCACATGATCGCCACCAGCAGCAACCTCGCCACCAACCTGCTCGTAGATCTGCTAACGAGCGAAGGAATTCGGGAGACGCTGAAACGTATGGACGTAGAGGGGGTCGATTTTCATCGTGGCGTCGAAGACGAGCGCGCCTTCGAGGCCGGCATCAACAACCGGGTCACGGCAAACGGCCTCGTACACCTCCTGCGTGCCATCTATGGCAGCGAGCTCTTCTCGGAGGAGTGCTCCCGGCAGATGGTCGACATCCTGCTCCAGCAGGAGTTCACGAGCGGGATACCGGCCGGCTTGCCCCGCGAGGTCCGTAAACAAGCCCGCATCGCTAACAAGACCGGAGAGATCTCCACGGTAGCCCATGATGCAGGACTCGTATTCCTCCCTGATCGGAAGCCGTACGCGCTCGCGATCCTCACCCAGTGGCCTCCCGGTCAGTCGGGACGGCAGGATGCCGTCTCGGACATCTCCGGAATCATTTACGCCAGTTTGACCGGTCAGGACGAAGCCCATGTGCAGTGAAACCATGAAGCTCGGCTTGGAGGTCGTGGACGGTATGCAGCTAGACGAACAGTTCAGGAACGTGCTGAAGCCTGCCGGATTGATGAAGGACCGGAACGGTTCGCTGCGCCGGCTCCCGCGCTTCTTCTATCGCATCGATTCCTGGCAGATGGCGCGGGAAACCGAGCTGGCGCCGGGCTTCAGCCTCTGGGAGTTCATCAACGTAGACGTGCAGGAGGCGGAACCCCAGCGGCTCTTCCCCCGCTATGTGCCCTGTGCCGTGTCCGTCCTCGCCGCCAGCCTGTCGGTGCTGAGGCAGCGCGTGGGCACCTACGTGCACATAGCCGCCAATGGCGGATACCGCTCGCCGTCGCACGCGCTTTCCCACTCCGCCAGCACGCACAACTGGGGCACGGGGGCGAACATCTACCGCGTCGGCGACGACTACCTCGATACCGAAGAAAAGATCGAACGCTACCGCAAGATCGTTCAGAACGCGCTGCCTGCCGCGTGGACGCTTCCATACGGCGAAGAAGTAGGCTGTTGCGGCGACCACCTGCACGTGGATATCGGATATGTAAACCTGGTACCGCCGGGTGCGCCGAGTGAAGAAGATCAGCAGGAGGCGGAAAAAAATGAGTACCCCCCATAAGAAGTGGTCCGGCTCGGGGGCGAAAGGCGCGCCCGAGCGAAAAAGGACACACGGACTTCGCCTCGCCGCGATCGGCCTGGAAGCGGAGTTCGCCGTGTTTGTCGACGACCGGCAGGTCAGGCCCGAAGACGTCTTCGGGGACCCGAGGGCGTTCGTCCGCGCCCCTCTCGTCCACCGAAAGGGCACGTCATACCACCTGCCCACCGGCGATGCGGTCTATTTCGATACCGGCGTCATTGAGGTCGCCACGCCCATCATAGAGATCGAGGAAGGCTGCGCCGCCCGCGCCGGACGGTCGCTCTGGGAATCCATCCTGTTCGTCCGAGGCGAACTCGATGCGTGGGAGCGCCGCCACGGGCGCAACGTGCGCCTGGTCGGATTCAGCACCCACTATAACATCTCGTTCGACGTGCCGCCGGCGCAGCAGGGAGACAGCCGCAACGTCGAAAAGCTCGCCTATCTCCTCGCCCACATCCTCCCCGCGCCCGTCATGCTGCTCGCCACGAACAAACGCTCCACCGGCGTAGGCGTCCGGCCGCGGGGCGACCGCATCGAGGTGACGGTCGATTTCACGCCGAGTGCATCCCTCATGATCGCAACCGGGGCGTTCATCACCGGCGTTGCCCGGGAGGTCATGAAGTGGCCCTCCTTTGAGATGGAAACCCTCGAATCAGCCGGGCTGCCTATCATGGCCGACCTCCACCCGATGCCGCATACCTCCCGCCACGGCTGGCTCGCCCGCGCCGACTGCTACCCGCAAAACCCCTTCACCACCCCCCCCGACGAGCCCGTATGGCGCATCAGAAGCGGAGTACCCGAAAGGCATGCTGAAAAGTGGCCTGGTCGCAGAGGTGGCGTTGTTTTTAGGGGGATCCATCGGGGCCAACCGCCTCCTCAGAGGAGGCGCTCAACATACCGCCCCCTTGAGGGGGCTCCCCGATGGCCCGCATCGGGGTGGGGGTGTCAGGACGTCTCCAGATCGCATACAACTCCTTCCCACGAAATCCTCTCCCTCCGCGAAATTGCCCAACGCACCTTCCACCACTTCCGGCTGGGGATCCGCCGCATTGCGGAACCGTTCACGTTCCGCCTGATTGGCGCCGTACTCTCAGGCCGCGCGCCGTCGCTCCTGGACTTGCCGGATCGCCCCGAAGAGTACGAGGATGTGGGGCGGCTCTGCCTCTGGGACGACCTCTTCCCGGAGCGCGTCCTCTCACGGTCGCGCTATGAACGCATCCTCATCCGCGCCATATCCGGACAGAAGCTCTGGATAGGAGGGTGGTGCTTCACCCCGGTCGGCCTGCGAGGCTGGTCGGAGGTCGTGTTCAGTCGCGATGCCGACCGCTCCCGCCACACCTTCCCCATCGACTACCTCCTCGATCACCTTGACCGATGGGGATAAGAATCCCTATCAAAACCTCTGTCCTGTAGCCGCAGGTCTTTAGCCTGCGTACTTTTGGCTTCCAAATTGCCTGTTCTGTTAGGGACTCTAAGCGTGCCATCCCATAAAGCCAGATCCACCTCTTCACTCCTCCTTTCATGGTCATTGATTTATGCTTTCGGCATAGCAGAACAAGCTCTCCTTCCTCCTGCCTCCCATCGAATCGTGGATCCGCGCGCCGGATGAATCCCCGCGCGTTGAGCGAGTGGCGCCTGCGACACCCTCCGAATCACCGCCATCCCCCGCGCGCCGCTCGGTCCGATGCGTGCGCGTCGGGAAGGGGATTCAGCGCGTTCCGATTCGATCGCCCTTCTTTGGTCCTTTCTTGGGCGAGCAAGAAAGGACATGCCCCAGCAAAGCACACCCCGAACCGTCCCAATAAACGCCCCCTTATGGCCATTCATTTGTTCTTTCGGCAAAGCAAAAGAAGCGCCCCTCCTGGACAGGAGAGGCCGGGGTTGGTGGACCAAAAAGCTGCATATCAGCAGCTATGCACGAGGTATGCCGGTACGAATCCACGGTCACTCGACCGTTCATTCCTTTACCGGATCAATTTGTCAAAAACCATTCGAGGAGGGGTTGGGGGTGGTTTGAATCTTCTCAAAACCAGCACAAGTCTTCAGAACCAGCACTGATCCGCAGGATGGGAATAACACCCATGCCCGACCTCTCAACCCGAACGGCGGCGGACGAGATGATGGACGACTTCTCCATCACCGACGTCAGCCTGACCCGCGCCCTGGAGGATCTCCGGAAGGTCAACGGTCTGCTGGGCGGCTATCGCTCGGTCATCGCTCCGCTCGCCGGCATCATAGCAAAACACGGGACCTCGGCCATGCATCCCGTTCGCATCCTGGATGTCGGCACCGGTATCGCCGACATCCCTGAATACGTGGTCCGATGGGCGGATCGCCGGGGCCTGCACGTGGAGTTCGTCGCCCTCGACGCCAACCCGGCGACCGTAGTGTACGCGGGCCGTACCCTCGGCGAACGGCTTCCATCCGAACTTCGGGATCGCATCCACCTCGCCGTCGGCGATGCGCTCGCGCTGCCCTACACGACGAGCGAATTCCACGTGACCATGTCGAACCTGTTCATGCACCACCTCGACCCTGATGACGCCGTCGAACATCTCCGCTCTCTCCAGGCCGCCTCCAGCAACGGCATCCTCGTCAATGACCTCCACCGGCACCCCCTGGCATATCATGCCATAAGGATCTTGGCGCCGTTCCTGTCGGGCTCGCCCATGTTTCACCACGACGCCCCCTTGTCCGTTGCCCGGGCCTTCAGCCGCGCCGACCTGGAAGACCTCGCCCGCCGGGCCTGCTTCCCGCACCCCCGCATCTCCTGGCATTGGGCCTTCCGCTGGTCCCTCAGCACGTTGCAAGACTAGCGAAAAGTCCATGCAGTATGACGCGATCATAGTAGGCGCCGGACTCGCTGGTTCTGCCACAGCCGCCCACCTCGCCGCCCGCGGCCACAGCGTGCTCCTGCTCGAAAAGAAGCAGTACCCCGCTCACAAGCTCTGCGGCGAGTTCCTGTCCGTAGAAGTCCAGGCGCTCTTCCGACGGCTGGGTGTCCTGGATGCCGTGCTGGCCGCCGGTGCCAACGGCATCGACCGGGCGCGCATCACAGCCCCCGGCGGCGGCGCATGCCTGCACCGCCTCCCCGGCACCGCCCTCGGGCTCAGCCGCTTCAAGCTGGACGATCTGCTGTGCCGCCACGCGCTTGCCCTCGGCGCAGAAGTCCACGTACGCGAACCGGCCCTCTCCATCAGAGGTGATCTCGAATCCGGATTGACGGTAA
>DASSAV010000161.1:0-8517 GCA_035699265.1 Rhodothermales bacterium | reverse complement strand
GCCGCTGAGGAGCGCTGGGACGATTTTGCGCGAGAAGCGGAACAGTATGTTGGGCGTTTGGGCCAGGAGCGGGCGAGCTACGACACCCAGGAGGCGTCCATTGATTCCCCCTCGCTCATCCTACAGAAAGCCGGATATCCGTATCTCTATCTTTGGGCCGTGTCGGGCGATTGGAGGCGGTTCGCGCGATCGGTGAGGCGCATAAGCAGCCTGTTTCCGGTACCCGCTTCTCATTTATACCGCCGATTCTGGCGTGACCTACTCAGGCCTTCCTGGCTCGCCGTGAACAGGGAGCGACCGTCGCGGCACCGAGAAGTTCATCCTATCGTCGATGAGCGCTTTGCAATGCGCATCGGTCTCGCAGAACGGCTCGAAGCGTACCGCACCAGCAGTCTACGACGGTTATCGGTCCGTGGACAACAACTCAATCGGTTCCGAATCGACGCGATGGCATCCGAGCTCGATTACCTGAACCAGTTCGCAGCGGCACACTCTCTGGAGGCCCGGCATCCGTTCATGGATATACGCCTCGTGCGCTTCTGCCTGGGTATGCACCCCGGCATGAGCCTGAATGAGGGCTGGTCACGCGCCGTCATGCGCTGGGCCATGAAGGGGTACGTGCCCGAGTCAATCCGCTGGCGTACGTCTAAGTCCAATCTGGCTGGTGTGTTCGACCACGGTCTATTTGAAATTGACCGAGTGCTTCTAGCTGACCTGGCTCGGGACATAGGGCCGATGAAGCCCTATGTCAATACAAATTACCTGTCACGCATCATTTCTGAGCGTGTAGAGAGCAACCCACTCGACTTCACGCTCGTTGCTGCTATACTCGGCAATGTAATCTGGCTGCGCAAAGTGATGGAGCGACAGGAACATGCAATGATACATGCTTGAGCATAAATGGCTTTACATGGCAAATACTCCGGACCTGGTCTGGGGGTTTGTATAGACCCAATACCCCAATAACCTAACACCACGGAGGCTCAATGAAGAAGTACAGCGCGCCCGTGCTTATCGAGCATGAAGACGTGGTCGCCATTACGGCAGCGACAGACGACTCAGCACGTATCGACGAGAATGAAAAGTCCAATACACTCGGTGTTGGCTCGTATGATGTGTGCTACCATGGCGTCTGCACGCCGGGACGGGGTCCACGTTGACGTGTTCTCGCGGGCGAACGGCCGCCGGCCATCACCCGAAGATTCGGGTGATGGCCGGTAGGCCAACTTGTATACCTCATGGCGTGCTACGATGCATTGCTACAAAGCGTACGGCCTTACTATCGCTTCCGAATTGCCGCTGGACAGGTTACTCTCTGTTCCCGCCGTTGCCGATCCGGCGGTTTATATCGGGCTGGGAGAGGTACGCGCCACGACCGGCAATGATGAAGATTGCATCGTTGGATATGCTGAGGGCCTCTTAAAGTTCGTAGTGGAGCAGGGTAGGAGGATCACTATCCAACCAGAAGAGCGCACGTCCTCAGAACTTCTTCGTGCGGTCGTCGCAGGCGAGCTTCTGGCCGCCATATTACGCCAGCGCGGACTTCTGGTGTTGCATGCATCCTGCGTCGCAAGGGACGGCAAGGCCCTCGCCTTCATGGGGCAAAGCGGGTGGGGAAAATCGACGCTTGCAGCAGCTTTCCTCGGAAGCGGGTACCGCCTGGTGTGTGATGATCTGCTCGCGGTCGATCTAAGCCGCGCTCAGCCGCAAGCCATCCCTTCGTCGCCACGAATCCGGTTGCTCGACGATGTCGGGCATGCATTCAAGACTACCCTTGGCGCCCTGCCGGTTCGCGACGGCCTTGCAAAGTGTGAATTGGCGCTAGAGGATGCCTTTGAGGAATCTCCGGTACCACTGCTGGGGCTTTACGTTCTGGAGCCCGGCTATACGGACTGCAACGAGATCATTCCGCTTACACCGACGGCGGCCAGCTTGCAATTGGTACGCCATACCCGTGTGACGCGGCTGCTGGATAGCCATATCCACCTGACCTCGCATCTCAACCAATGCGCTCAGGTAGTGAGCCGTACACGCGTGGCCACGCTCAGGCGTGTGCGCTCCCTCGCGCGGCTCACGGAACTCAGGCATATGGTCGAAGACGACTGCTTCGAAAGCTTGCAGCTTTCTACTTGACGGAGAAAGGGATTGGAGAAATCCGGTATGAGTTCCTCAGGTGACGTACAGAAGATGGACTTGCGCCAGAGAGTATCGCTCTTTCTCCAGGCGGTTCGACTGATCTTCGACGCATCTGGGAGATGGGTCGCGGCCTGGGTTATCGTGTTGGCAGTCGGAGGTATCCTGCCAGCTTGCGTCGTGACTACGACGAAGTGGCTGACAGACAGCCTGGCCAATGCGATTGGAAAGGGACTTACAAATGAGAGCGCCCTTCCCGTTCTGTACTCTGCCGGCGTAATGGGGGGATTGCTCGTGCTCCAGCAGCTCCTCTCCGGGCTCAGGAGCTGGATACAGGTAGCGCAGGCCGAGGTCGTTCAAGACCACGTAAAAGGACTCATACACGAAAAGGCAATCGCCGTCGACTACGCCTTTTACGAATCCCCGGACTACTTCGACAAGCTACAGCAGGCTAACAGCGAAGCCAGTGCTCGTATCCTCGGCATCCTCGAGAATCTGGGCGGACTCATTCAGAACGGAATTACGTTTCTCTCGGTGGCCGTTATTCTGGCCGCCTATGCCGTCTGGGTCCCATTCGTACTGTTTCTGGGAATGGTGCCTGCGCTGCATGTTCTACTACGCTACAACCGCCGTTATCACGATTGGTGGCGACAGTCGACGAGCCGCAGAAGGCGGGCGGCCTATTTCGATTCCGTGCTGGTCGGGGAGTTCAGTGCGGCTGAAATGCGCGTGTTTGGCTTCGGCCCATTCGTTATTCAGCAGTACCGTAACTTGAGGGATCGCCTTCGCCGGGAGGCTATCGCGCTCAACCGGCGCCAGACGGTGGCTACAGTGGCCGTAAGCATACAGGCCATCGCTGTCACGGGCGGTGTGATGGGCTGGATGGTCTGGCGCGCCATCGTAGGATCGGCAACTATCGGTGATATAGCGCTCTTTTACCAGGCCATCAACCAGTGCCAGGGGCTCGCGAGATCCCTGCTCCGCAATGCGGGGCAGTTGTTCGCGAACATGATCTTTCTAGAGCACCTCTTCAGTTTTCTCGAGATCGAGTCGGATATCAACGATCCTGTCAACGTTCGTACGCCTCCGCAGCGTGTCCGCAAAGGGATCACATTCGAGCACGTTTCCTTCACTTACCCCGGTACTTCAACTCCTATCCTGGAAGATTTTGACCTGCACCTTCCTGTGGGCAGAACGGTCGCACTCGTGGGTGCGAATGGGGCTGGAAAGAGTACGATTACCAAGCTGCTTTGCAGGCTCTACGATCCAGACCAGGGGTGTATTCGGCTGGATGGCATTGATATCAGAGAGTTTAGGTTGGGAGCGTTCCGGGAGCAGATCTCCATCATGTTCCAATCTCCCGTCCGTTACCAGACGACGGCTCGAGAGAACATAGCACTCGACCGAGAAGTGTCTCCGGATGAGGCCAGGCGTGCGGCGGAGGCTGCCGGTGCGCACGATCTCATCGAGAGGCTCCCACTCAAGTACGACAACCTGCTCGGCCGCCTTTTCGCCGGTGGAGCTGAGTTGAGCGGGGGAGAGTGGCAACGCATCACGCTTGCCCGAGCTTATCTCAGGCAGGCCCCCATCCTCATTCTGGATGAGCCTACAAGTTCCATGGATTCGTGGGCGGAGTTGGAATGGCTCGAGCGGTGCAGGCTACTGGCGAGAGGCCGCGTGGCACTGATCGTTACGCACAGGTTCACGACGGCCATGCAGGCGGATGTGATTTACGTGATGGACGCAGGCAAAATAATAGAATCCGGTACACACGACGAACTCCTTGCACTCGGCGGACACTACGCCGCGTCGTGGACTGCTCAGACGCGCCAGGCACTGCCTGTGCTCGAACAGGTTTAGCCCAAGACGACCTTTCTACGGATTGTTAGGAATGGATATTACAGCGCGGTCGACAATCGTAGCGTCCGATGCCCTGACGACTGCCGATTTCGGGGAGGAGGCGGTTATTCTGAACCTTGATTCAGGCAAGTACTTCACCGTCAACGAGGTAGGGGCGCGTATACTGAACATCGCTTCACGGCCTATCCGGGTTCGAGACCTGGTCGATCGGATCCGAAGCGAGTACGACGCTCCAACCGAGCAGTTGGAGCGTGACGTTCTGGTATTTCTGGAAAAGATGACCCGGGCTGACCTGATTCGCTACGTTCATGAGACCGCGTAGGTGAAACGGCAGGATGCCGATGGCGGGCGTTTAGGCCCTGTGCCACTGGATCGCATACTGAAGTAGCTCGCCAACAGAATCGAGCCCGAGTTTCTCCTTTGCCCGGCGGCGATAGGTTTCGACGGTTTTGGGTTCTACGTTCAGCATGCTGGAGATTTCGGCCATCGTATGACCCTGGCCCAGTAACTGAAACACAGTCATTTCACGCTCGGACAACTGATCGATGGCAAAGCCTGGAGCGCCGGAGCGCTTCATGCCTCCTTTACTCAGAATGCTTGTGGCCATGGAGGGGCTCAGGTAGATCTGCCCGTGGCTGGCGGCCCGGATGGCATCGACCACATGTTGGGACGATTCGCTTTTCATCAGGTAAGCAGAGGCTCCGGCCCGAATGGCACGCTCCGCATAGACCTGTTCATCGTACATAGAGAAGACCACGATGCTGATTTCCGGATGCGAAATGCGGATCGTGTGGACGAGTTCCAGTCCCTGTACATCACCCAGAGAGAGGTCGACGACCGCCACGTGAGGACGCGTGTCTTTTATGAGCTGAAGCGCTTCAGCCGCAGAGCCGGATTTCCCAACGACCTCAATCCCGATTTTGCCGCTAATGCTACTTGCCAATGCTTCTTGAATGGCGGGGTGGTCGTCGACGATGATTACGCGAATGCGATCCCCGGTCGCGTTCTGGCTATCGGAAGTGCGAGTCTCTGACATGGTGCTGGCGAAGTTGATCCTGCGTGTTTCCTGATGACCGCTGCAGAACGAAAGCGGATTGGCAGTAGCATCGGCTATTTTGACGCGCTCTTTAGCTTCGTGGCAGTCAGATTTCGCACAATCGCCTGATCTGTATGAAAAGGCGGTCCCGAGCACCCTGCGCGGGAGTTGAGACAGGCCAGAGAGAAGCGTCTTGCGGATCAGTCGATTGTGCCGAACTCGGTGGATTGACAGCGTTTTATTTCTTTTATTTACGACGTGTATATACCGGGTGGGCACACCGGCTGCGCGACGTGCTGCGGAGCCGCCCGGCGCATAGCCTTCGCTAGGGCAGGCCAGACGTGAGGCGACTGATGTTACGGCGAATCAGGCAAGAGCATCCGACGGCGCAGGAGTTCGACCCACCGCAAAATTGGTTGATTGTGGATGCGCCGGATCGATCTGATCTACCCGTTTGGGTCGAACCGCCGCATAACGTGTTGGAAGATGCCGTTGGCAGGATCCGATATTTCGGTTTCGGGATCCTCGTCGTAGCCACCCTCGCTGCGCTTCCGCTGCTACTGCTGTTACTCCCTGCCGGGCAGCACGACGATCTCGACGAGACGGAGCTCGCTGAGCTGTTGGCTGTCGGGCAGAATGCTCCTAGCGTTGCCCCGGTCAATGCAGATGGCACGCGCTCGCCCGAAATTACCGGATCCTACCTCAGCGTCGACACGGATCCCAGCGGGGCCGTTGTATTCCTGGACTACGACTCCGTCGGCACGACACCCCTCCGTGGGCACCTGCTCAAACCAGGCGTCTACGTGCTCTCTGTGCGCAGGGAGCGGTACGCGCCGCTGGATACCGTCGTGTTTGTCGATCAAGGCGGGGCGAGTTCGGTTGTGTCGATTTCTTTACATCCCGCGAGCATCGAGGACGTAGCCACGAGGAATGAGGGATCGTCTGTAGCCGCGCAACGACGTGAAGCAGGTCGTGTGCAGGCCGAGCGCCAGCGCGTTCGCAGCGATGAGGAGGTCGCGCCTGCACCCGAGCGAAGCGCGCGGGGGGCCGATGCCGATCTGAAAAATGCGCCCAGTCTTGAGGATACGGCCGGTGCTAATGCTGATTCCGAACACTCCAAAAATACCGCCGATGGTCTCGCGCAGGCAGGTAAACTGATCGTGTTGGTAAAGCCGTGGGGTTCCATCTACATCGACGGAATTCTGTACAAACGAAACACGGACATACAATACACGACCATGCTGCCTGCGGGATCGCACCGAATTCGGGTCGTGCATCCGGAACTGGGCGCCCGTGAGCGTGATGTGCAGATTCGTGCGGACCAACCAGTTCATATCGTGTTCGAGCTGCTCGGGGAGCAGTAGCGTGAGCACAGGTAGGCATAGGGCCAACGTCGGATTATCGACCGCGAGATCCAGCTAACCGGCCGACCTCCTTTGAGGATCGGTTCAGCGTCGACGGTGGTGTCGTCTAGGGTAAGGTTTCGGTATCCAGGACGATCTAAGGCAAAACCTACAATATCGAGCCATCGGCTGACGGGCGTGTTTCCTCAAAAGGCATCGGCAGATTCACATGCTAGCACAGCGTTTCCGTTTCGTATCGCTGGCTCTCGCTCTATTGTCCACGGTATGGATCTCGGACGTCTACGCCCAGACTTCGGACAGCTGTGCGACTGCGCTGGCCGGGGCTGAGGCGCAGTACGTACAGGGGCAATTGGACGAGACCATCACCCTGCTCGCTCCATGCCTGGGCCGGGAAGAAGTCGCCGCGGCAGAGGCCGTACCGGCTTATCGCCTCCTTGCACTGTCGTACATCAAGAAGGGCAACCTGGAAGAGGCGAAGATTGCCGTCCTCGAGTTGCTGAATCGTTCGCCGAGCTACGAACCGGATCCAATTCGAGACCTGCCGTCCTATGCAGCGCTCGTCAACGTCGTCAAGCAGCAACTCGTACTGGCGGCAGGGCGAAGACCCGTGGAAGGGCCGGAGCAGCAGCCGGCAGAGCCCATACAGCCCGTTCAGCAGCATTCCTGGCTGCGCGCGCACAGAGGGTGGCTGATCGGAAGCTCCGTCGCGTTGGTCGGAATCGTCACGGCTATCGCGGCGGGCGGCGGTGGCGGAGGAGGTCCGGAGCCCATACCGACGCTGCCGAGGCCGCCCGGCTTGCCAAACTGAACCAATAACCTCACTAGCGCATCGCTAGTAACCATCTGTCCGGTATCACACATGAGCACGGTGCTCCTGAAAAAATCATGGGTTCTGGTCGCCTTCCTCCTGGCGACCGGCCTATCCGCGGCGGTCCAGGCACAGGTGCCGCACGTGATGAACTACCAGGGGCGGCTCGTTGCGGACGACGTGCCGACCTCCGGCGAGTACCAGGTCACGTTTTCCCTGTACGCAACTGCCGAGGGTGGGACGGCGGTCTGGACCGAGACGCACGAGGTGACTGTCACGGATGGCGTGTTCGACGTGCTGCTCGGCAGTACCACGCCGCTCTCCAACGAGTTGCTCGCAGCGCAAGACAAGCTGTACCTGGGCATCAAGGTCGGTTCTGAGGCTGAGATGACGCCGCGCCTGTTCCTGGCGAGTACCGCCTTCGCGATCCGAGCCGCTGAGGCCGACGGGGTGGCCGATGGCGCCGTAACCACGGCAAAGCTGGCCGATGGGGCGGTCACGAGTGCGAAACTGGCTGGTGGAGCGTTGGTCAAGAGCGTGAACGGGCTGAATGGTGATTTGACCCTTGCAGCAGCGGGCGGAGCCACCATCACGGCCGATGGTAACACGCTCACGATCACTGCGGGAGGAGGGGGAGGTGGTACTGGTATCCAGGGAGTACAGAACCTGGATGGAGCGCTTCAGGTCGACAATCCGAATGGTCCTACGGCTACGCTGAACGTGAAAACCGGGGGCATAAAGACTGAAATGCTCGCAGATAAGGCCGTGACCGGGGAGAAGCTGGCTTCCGACGCCGCCGTCCTGAGCCTGAACGGCCAGCGGGGAGACGTGTCGCTTGAGGAGGGCAGCAATGTCTCTATCTCAGAGAGCGGTGGCCGGATCACCATCTCTGCTGAGAATGGCGGAGCAGGAGATATTACGGGCGTGCAGGCCGGGGCGGGGCTGAGCGGCGGCGGCTTAAACGGCGACGTGACGCTCAGTCTCGGCGATGGGGCCGTGACCTCCGGTAAGCTCGCCGATGGAGCAGTGGGCACTGCGAAGCTGGCCGATGGCTCCGTCACGAGCGCGAAGCTCGCATCCGGCGCCCTGGTCAAGAGCGTGAACGGACTCGGGGGTGACATAACGTTGGAAGCAGCCGGCGGGGCCACCATCACGGCCGACGGGAATACGCTCACGATCAATGCGGGCAGCGGCGGCGGAGGTACCGGTATTCAAGGGGTGCAGAACACGGACGGGGCGCTTCAGGTCAGCAATCCGAACGGTCCTACGGCTACGCTGAACGTGACGGAGGAGGGCATCCAGAGGGAAATGCTCGC
>DASSAV010000160.1:0-10688 GCA_035699265.1 Rhodothermales bacterium | reverse complement strand
CGTTAACTTCCGGGGGAATATAGAAGGGCGCGACGTCCTCGAGCATGCTGCCGACGTGATCATCTGTGATGGGTTCGTCGGCAACATCATGCTCAAGCTCGGTGAGAGCGTGGCGACGGCACTCGTACGCATGATTCACGATGAGATGGATCGGCAGGGGCTTTCAGCCGAGCAGAAGCAGGCTACCATGCTCATTCTCCGCGGTGTCCTCAAGCAGTTCGATTACCAGGAATATGGCGGTGCGCCGCTGCTGGGGGTCGACGGCACGGTCCTGATCGGCCATGGCGGCTCTTCCGCAAGGGCCATCGAACGCCTCGTCCTCACGGCCGCCGAGGTGGCCCGGCAGGACATTCCGAGCTCCATCACCGCCGCCCTCGCCCCGTGATGTGTCCATGTGGCAGGGTGTTCGGGCGTTCGAGTTGCGACGGGGCCTTTACGCGAGCACCAGAATACGTGAACTTCTCAATACGTGAATACTTGAACCTCCGAACACTTTCATGATACATGCAGCCATCACAGCCGTTGGGCATTACCTGCCGGAAGAACGGCTGACCAACGCCGATCTCGAGCGCATGGTGGATACCAGCGACGAGTGGATCCGTACCCGTACGGGTATCCGTGAGCGCCGCATACTCCGGGATCCGGAAAAGGCAACGTCCTATATGGCTGCGGAAGCCGCAAAGGAGCTGCTGGACAAGCGCGGGATCGACCCGGCGGAGATCGACGTGATCATCGTGGCTACGGTGACGCCCGACATGCTCTTTCCCGCCACGGCCTGCCTCGTCCAGACCGCCATCGGGGCCACGAACGCCTGGGGGTTCGACCTCTCCGCGGCGTGCAGCGGCTTCCTCTTTGCGCTCTCCACAGGCGCCCGCTTCATCGAGAGCGGCAGGTATAAGCGCGTGCTGGTGATCGGAGCCGATAAGATGAGTTCGATCATCGACTACACGGACCGCAACACCTGCATTCTCTTCGGCGACGGCGCCGGCGCTGTGCTGCTGGAGCCGGACGAGAAAGGGTACGGCATCATCGATTCCGTCGAGCATACGGATGCACGCAACTGGGAGTTGCTCTGTATGCCGGCCGGCGGGAGCCTCCACCCGTCTTCGCACCAGACCATCGACGAGCACATGCACTTCCTCAAGCAGGAGGGGAAATCGGTATTCAAGCTCGCCGTAGAAGGCATGTCGAACGTTACCGCCGAGATCATGCAGCGCAACGATCTCACTGGTGAGGACATCAAGTATCTGGTGCCGCACCAGGCGAACATGCGCATCATCGACGCCACCGCTCGCTACGCCGGCATCGATACGGATAAGATCACGACCAACATCAGCCGCTACGGCAACACGACAGCTGCTACGATCCCACTTTGCCTGCACGACTGGGAATCCGAGCTCAACCGTGGCGACAACGTGATCCTCGCTGCCTTCGGCGGCGGCTTTACCTGGGGCGCGGCTTATGTACGATGGACGTATGACGGCGCCGAAGTCGCTCGCACGACCCTCGCCGACGTCTCCGAAGCCGTAGAAGCCTTTTGATAGTCTGACACTCCCGAATACGTGAGCAACCGAACATACGCCGTCACCGCTTTCCTTTTCCCCGGCCAGGGCTCCCAGTTCGTCGGCATGACGCGCGACCTCTACGAGCAGTTTGACGTCGCGCACTCCATCCTCGACCGCGCGAACGAGATACTCGGATTCCCCCTCACAGAGGTCATGTTCGGTGCCGGTGAAGACGACGCCGATGCAGAGGCCGCGCTGAAGCAGACCGACGTTACCCAGCCCGCCCTCTACGTCCACAGCATCGCCGCGACGGCTCTCCTGAGTGAAGCGGAGCTTGAGCCTGACATGGCCGCCGGGCACAGCCTCGGCGAGTACAGTGCCCTCACAGCTACCGGCGCCGTGTCGTTTGAGGACGGCCTGCGCGTCGTCCGCCTCCGCGGCCAGCTCATGGCGGAAGCGGGCCGCCGCCGCCCCGGCACCATGGCTGCCGTCCTCGGTATGGAGGATCAGGACGTAGTCAACGTTTGCCTCGAAGCCTCCGGCGCGGGGGATCACGTCGTCCAGCCCGCCAACCTCAACGCCCCCGGCCAGGTCGTCATATCCGGCGACGACAAGGCGGTTGCCCGTGCGATGGAGCTGGCTAAAGAGCGAGGCGCGAAGCGCGTCCTGCCCCTCCAGGTCAGCGGCGCCTTCCACTCGCCGCTCATGGAATACGCCCGTGACGGGCTGGCCGCAGCACTCGTTTCGCTGGAGATAAAACAGCCTCGCTGTCCCGTCTACCTGAACGTCACGGCCGAGCCGACGACCGATCCCGACGAGATTCGCCGCCGCCTGCTCGAACAACTCACCGCTCCCGTACGCTGGTCCCAGACCCTTCAGCGCATGCAGGCCGATGGTGCCGCGCGCTTCGTTGAAGTAGGCGCCGGAAACGTCCTTACCGGCCTGGCAAAGCGCACCCTCGGCAAGGATATCGAAACCGCTACCTACGGCAAAGCCGGGGAGTTTTCCGGAATCCAGGAATCTACGTGACGAGGAGCCTATGATGAGTTGAAGAGCCTGTACGTATATGACCTCCTCCTCATACCTTTTATCCTCGTAGATTCCCGCGTACTGTCTTCGACACATCGTCTCCTAGACCCTCGAACAATGCAACTTCGACTCGACGGAAAAAACGCGCTCGTAACAGGCGGCACCCGTGGCATCGGCCGCGCCATCGTGGAGGCCCTGGCCGATGCCGGCGCCAGAGTCGCCTTCACCTACCGTTCCCGTACAGAAGAAGCGCAGCGTCTGGAGCAGAGCCTGAACGAGCGCGGTGTCGAGACGCTCTCCTTTCAGGGCGATGCTTCAGATTTCCGGTCTGCCCAGGAAACTGTCGACGCCGCAATCAAGGCATGGGGCAGCATCGACGTGCTCGTCAACAATGCGGGCATCACGCGCGACAACCTGATGCTCCGCATGAGCGAGGAGGACTGGGACGCCGTAGTCGACACGAACCTCAAGAGCGTTTTCAACTTCGCTAAGGCCGTCTACCGTCCCATGATGAAGCAGCGGAGCGGCAAGATCATCAACCTGTCCTCCGTCGTGGGGGTCGTGGGCAACCCCGGTCAGACCAACTACGCCGCCTCTAAGGCAGGCATCATCGGCTTTTCCAAAAGTCTCGCGAAAGAACTCGGCAGCCGAGGCGTGACGGTGAACGTCGTTGCCCCTGGATACGTAGAGACGGACATGACGGCCGCCCTTCCGGAACAGGCCCGGCAGGCCATGCTCGGCACCGTCCCCCTAGGCCGCCCCGCCACGCCGGGCGACGTCGCCGGCGCCGTCCTCTTCCTCGCGTCCCCCGCCGCCGACTACATCACCGGCCAGGTTCTCAACGTAAACGGCGGCATGGCGATGTGACCCCACTCGTCGCCCCACCCCGGCCAGTGACGTACATGTGTCATAGCGGGAGTCGTATGTTTCAGGTGCCGAAACGCGGCTCCGGTCACCGACGTATCTTATAAACTTGTGCCAACCGGAACCCCCAAATCGGACCAACAACGGACAATCGACCACCAACAACGCACCAGAGTGTGCCATTTGTGCCATCCAGATCCGCCCAAAACACACCTGAAAGACGTAGAATCGGGCCTCGGCGCAAAGAAATCCCAAAAGTGTGCCATCCACCAACAACGGACCGCTGACGACCAAACCTTCCAACCTTCAACTTTCTCAACCAGAGTTGTGCCATCTGTGCCATCGAGCGCTCTTAACGACGAATGCCTGACACCCCCAACCGCTTTACCACTTCCATAGACTTCACCAGCCGCGCGCAGCAGCAGGTGAGCCAGGAGAAGGCCATTGCAGCCTTCACGGAGCCGGAATCCCCCCTTCCGGACGCCACCACGCAGAACGTTTCGCCCAGGCTTCAGGCCGCCATCAAGGCAGCGGGCTGGAACGACCTCATGCCCGTCCAGGCTAAGGCCATTCCCTACATCCTGGAAGGCCGAGACCTCATCGTCCAGTCGCGCACCGGTTCGGGAAAGACCGGCGCCTTCGCGCTCCCGCTCTTCGAGATCATCGACTACGACCAGAAGGCGGCCCAGGCACTCATTCTCAGCCCCACGCGCGAACTCGCGAAGCAGATCTTCGAGGAGTTCGAAAAGATGCGCCGCGGCCCCGAGAGAGCCGACGCGCTCCAGGCCGTGCTGGTCTACGGCGGCGTTAAGTACGGACCACAGACGAAAGCCCTCCACGAAGGCGCCCAGGTCGTCATCGGCACACCGGGACGCATGCTCGACCATCTCCAGCGCGGCACGTTCAACCTCCAGAACCTGAAGGTTCTCGTGCTGGACGAGGCGGACGAGATGCTCTCAATGGGCTTCTGGCCCGCCATGCAGCAGCTTCGCCGCTATCTTCCCAATGAGCGGCAGTCCTACATGTTCAGCGCCACCATGCCTCCTCGTGTCCGCTCGCTCGGCCAGAACTTTCTGACGAATCCGAGTTTTCTGTCGCTCAGTGCGGGCCACGAAAGCGTCGAGGAGATCACGTACACCTACTACGTCGTCGACGCGATGGAGAAGGATCGTGCGCTGGCCCGGCTCATTGAGATGGAGAACCCGGAATCCGCCATCATCTTCGCCAACACCAAGCGCGACGTAGAGTACGTGGCGACGTTCCTGCGGAACTACGGTTACGATGCCGCCGAGATCTCCGGCGACCTCGCACAACGGGATCGCGAGGCCGTCATGGACCGCATCCGCAAGGGCACGCTCCGCTTCCTGGTTGCCACCGACGTGGCCGCCCGCGGCATCGACATCTCCGACCTCAGTCACGTCTTTATGTATGACGTGCCGCAAGATCCCGAGTATTTCATCCACCGCTCCGGCCGTACCGCCCGAGCCGGCAAGAGCGGCACCGCCATCATACTGACCACCCGTCCGGACCAGACTCTCCTGCAGCGCATCGCGGCTCGCTACGGGATCACCACGCTCGAAAAGAAGCTACTCCCCACACCCGAAGAGGTTGAGATGCGCGTCACTGAACGAATGACTGAAGTGCTCGAAGAGCAATTCCGCGAGAAGAGCAACCTGGAACGAGAGCGCCTTCAGCGCTTCCTCCCGCTCGTAAATCAACTCGCCGCCGAGGAGCCCGAGATCCTGGCCATGCTCGTGGATGAGATGTATCACCAGCGTCTTCACGTCCCCGAGTCCTCCGCTGAGGCGTCGCCCGCCCCGGAACCCGCCCAACAACGGCCCGAGCGCAAAGCAGACAGCAACCGCCGCTCCCGGCCGAACCCCCGCCGGAATAAGTAACCCCGCCCCATTCCTCTACACATGAACAGGCTCCTCATCATCACGAGTGTGCTGCTTGCACTGGTCGCAACCGGATGCCGGGATGTGAGGCCCGCGACGGAAGTAACTCCCTCTGGGCCTGATGCAAACATGCCCATTGACAAGTACACCACGGTCCGCCTTACGGCCGATTTCTCTGCGTTCTCGCCGGAGCAGAGGCAGATGATCCCCATTTTGATCGATGCGGCGAAGGAGATGGATACCATCTTCCAGATGCAGGCCTACGGCAACCTCGACTCGCTCCTTGCAACCATCTCCGACCCGAAGTTGAGGGCGTCGGTGCAGGTCAACTATGGGCCGTGGGACCGGCTGGAGAACGACGAGCCCTTCGTGCCCGGTGTCGGTCCCCGTCCGGAAGGGGCAAACTTTTACCCGGAGGACATGACGAAGGAGGAGTTCGACCGGGCAGCGGCGCAGAATCCCGACCTCAAGAGCCTATATACGATGGTCCGCCGGGACGCGAACGGCAATCTCATCGCCATTCCATACCACACGTTTTTCTCCGAACACCTACAAAGGGCAGCAGAAGATCTTCGCGCCGCTTCCCGGCTCGCCGAAGATCCCGGTTTGAAGCACTATCTCGAACTGCGCGCCGACGCGCTTCTGACGGACGACTTCCAGCCCAGTGATCTGGCCTGGATGGATATGAAGAACAACACGATTGGTATGGTGGTCGGTCCGATCGAGACGTACCAGGACCAGCTTTTCGGCTATAAAGCTGCCAACGAAGCTTACGTGCTCGTAAAAGATCTCGACTGGAGCCAGCGGCTGGCGCATTACATCGCATTCCTTCCGATGCTTCAGAACGGGCTTCCCGTGCCCGAAGCGTACAAGCAGGAAACACCCGGGACCGACTCGGACCTCAACGCCTACGACGCCATCTACTACGCCGGCGACGCAAATGCAGGTGCAAAGACCATCGCCATCAACCTGCCGAATGACGAGGAAGTACAACTCGAGAAAGGAACCCGCCGTCTCCAGTTGAAGAACGCGATGCGGGCGAAGTTCGACAAAATCCTCGTCCCCATTTCGGACATGCTCATCGCCGAGGAACAGCGCCCGCACATCACCTTCGATGCCTTCTTCAGCAACACGATGTTCCACGAGGTCGCGCACGGGTTGGGCATCAAGAACACGCTCAACGGCAAGGGTACCGTGCGGGAAGCATTGCGTGAGCACGCTAGCGCCCTGGAGGAGGGCAAGGCCGACGTGCTCGGCCTGTACATGATCCAGAAGCTCAAAGAGGCGGGCGAGTTGGATACGGACCTCATGGACAACTACGTGACGTTCCTCGCAAGTATCCTTCGCTCCGTCCGCTTCGGCACCGCAGACGCGCATGGCCGCGCCAATATGGTCCGGTTCAACTACTTCAAAGAGCGCAATGCATTCACCCGTGACGAACAGACCGGGACCTACCACGTCAACCGAGAGCAGTTTGAGCAGGCCGTAAGCGATCTTTCCGCAGACATCCTCAAACTGCAAGGCGATGGCGATTACGATGCGGTTGCCGCATTCGTACAGAAGTATGGCACTATTGACGTACAGCTCCAGTCCGATCTGAACAGGCTCGCATCCGGAGGCATCCCTGTGGATATCGTCTTCGAGCAAGGCATGTCAGTTCTGAAGTAAGCTTCGGCTGGCAGAGAGCGGGCACCTTACTATGCCTCGTAAGCACCCTCCGTAACGAGAAATTATAGTTCTCCCCGCTAAGGTCGATTTTCCTAATTACGTTCGCATACAATCGGTGTGCGACATACTGCCCAGGCTGTTCCCCCGTAGTTATGTACAACATCTCTAGAGAATTCGTCGTCCGATGGTCAGTCACGGACGCAGGTACGGCGCCTGGAACGGTGGACACCATCTGTCCCTATTGTGGAGTCCCGATGGCCTTTGTCCTGACGGATTGGTCGAATGCAGCGGAAGTCAATACCCGATACGCTACGTCCAGGTGTGTAAATTGCGGGGAAGTTGCGAGCTTCTTCTGGGTAGGCGAGTCGCTCGACGTCACGGCGGGAGAGGATGAACGTTTCAGCCTGTTCATGCACCCCACCCCGAACATGACCCGGCGCCCGATAGACGGGATCGAGGACAGCAAAAGGTTCGAGATGTCACTCCGGCGGGCTTACGCCTCGGCCGTAAACATGTACAACGCGCGCGAATGGACGGGGACGGTCGTGGTCGTGCGGCGCACGTTGGAGGACATCGCCAAGATGATGGTTCCGCCCGACGTCCAGAAGCTCCACCTCTCCAAGCAGATCGAGGCCCTGCGCAAGAGCAAGGATTTCTCGGAGCCGGTCGCCATGCTTTCTGACGTCTTGCGCAGGAGCAGCAACCTTGGGCCTTACTTCGAACTCGAAAAGGAGCCGGACCGGGAAGTGGCGACGCTGGTACTCGACCTCCTCAACCACCTGGTTCAGTATGTCTTCGCCACGCCTGCCGGCATCGAAAAGCTTCACCACGCGGTAGACCAGCTTCCGGAGCGGGAGAAAGCCGCCGCCGCAGCTTAAAGGGAACCTTCCCGGTTGTTAATTGCTCAGGGCCAGCCGGCTCAGAAGGAAAGATCCTGAAAAGAGCAAGTGGAAAGGCGAACATTGCTAGAGGCGCGGGTTACCTTCTTCGCGCGTCGACGCAGGACATCCTAGCGCTCGCGATCGTTTTGCGGGTGCTATCCTTCCTGGGTCCGGGCGCGTGGCATGAGGTTAGTGCCAGGACCCTCGTTCGTTGCCCCGTCTATGAAAGTCGCTGTTCTTGTGAATCATCGGAGTGGCAGGGCGGCGCGCACCGATGTTGCAGCTGGGCGTCTCCACTCCGCATTTCAGCAAAGGGGTATTGACGCGAACGTCAAGCTTCTCAACCGCAGCGACCTTCTTCAGGAGGTACGTGTAGCTGTTGCGTCGAATGCGGAGGCAATTGTAGTAGGCGGTGGAGACGGAACGATCAGCGCCGCCGCCCGCGTACTCGTTCGCACCGACATTCCCCTCGGCGTCCTTCCACTCGGCACCTCCAACCACTTCGCCCTCGATCTGGAGATTCCTATCGATATCGAAGGCGCGATAAGGGTCATTGCGGATGGGCACACTCGTTCGCTTGGCGTAGCCGAAGTCAACGGACACGTGTTCGTCAACAACTCGGCCCTGGGTTTCTACCCCGAGGTGGTCAGGACGCGGCACGCAATCCGGGAGTGGTTGCCGCTCAACAAGCGGCTCCTCCGCGCTGCCGCTGCCATCGCGGCGTTTCCGCGCCTGCCACGGCTGAATCTGTGGCTGAAAGCTGGGGAGAGGACGTACACCCACACGACGTCCATGGTGTTTATCGGTACGAACGCGTACAAACTGAACGCGTTCGAGTTCGGGGCCTGTCCGAGAACGGAGGGTGGAAGATTATTCGTCTACCTGGTGCCCTGTCCGGGCCACCGTTGCTTCTTGAGGGTCCTCGCCACCGCTCTTTTCCGAGACGTTGCAGAGGGAGGCTACCTCAAACGGTTCGTCGAGCCCGAGGTGCAAATAGATGCGCACCACGGAAAGCTCACGGTGTTTGCCGATGGGGAGATCGTTCCATTGACGCCTCCGCTCACCTACCGCAGCCTCCCCGCTGCTCTGCGCGTATTCACACCCCCGGCTACTTCGTAGATAATCGATCCAGGAAGAGATACCGGTCCCGGTGTTTTGCAGGCTCAGCGCGCGCGTTCACGTCCAGTCGCATGAGCATAATCTGATCGTCGACCTCACCGGCAGCGGGCCATCTGGGTAAGCCGGGGCCGTTCGGATCGCCGGTCTTGATAAAGTTCGCGAAGTACCCCTGCATGGTTTCGGACACCTTGTAATCGTCCGCTGTCCAGGCATAGACCTTGTTTGTGGCGAGGTTGCCCATGGCATACTCGATCTCGGCGGAATGTACCGCTCCGGTGGGTGGCGGCGGCCGGTTGGCTTCCGCGTCGGCCCCTCGCACCACGCCGCCGGCAAGGCCCGCGACGGCATCGCCCATTTCGGGAACCATTGCAGGACGCGGATGGGCGTAATAGTAGCGGTATACCGGTGCATCCCCTGTCCGGCGGTGCACGTCGAACCATTTCCACGTGCTGAAGCCGATGAACCGGTCGCCCGCGAGATCGGTGGCGGACTGGATGGTCTCCTCCTTCGTGGAGGCAGAATACAGCTTCAGGATTTCCCCGGCGTTATCGCCGTAGCGCTTTTGCACTGCCCTGGCGAAGTTCTCGGGAGTCGGCTCGTCCGACCCTAGCAGGGCGTGGTAGTTCATCTCTTCCGAGTTCCAGCCGACGAGCAGCGGAACGTGGGCCTGTTCGCCGGCGGCATATATCTCCAGAGGCGGCCTGGGGAAGAAGTAGCCATCGACGGTCAGCGCAAAGCGCGGCATGCCGGGTCTGGACGAGGCTGCGAGCAGTTCCGTAGCGGAGATTGCCCGGAGGGCCTCAAGGGAGGACGCACCGATGGCCTTCGCGAACGCGACTCCTTGCTGCTCCGCCTCGGTGAGGGGGACGGGCGCAAAGGAGCCGAGCACCGACCCGCTCTCCCCGATAGCCCCCGCGAACAGCCCCTTCGCCAGCGGCGATGCCATCTGTGCGCTGACCGAGAACGACCCGGCAGACTCGCCCGCGATGGTGACCTTGTCGGGATCGCCCCCGAACGCCGCGATGTTTTGCTGCACCCAGCGCAAGGCCTGGGCCTGGTCCATCAAAGCGTAGTTGCCGGAAGCATGGTGGGGGGATTCCTGCGTCAGTTCGGGGTGGGCGAAGAATCCGAAAATGCCGAGCCGATAGCTCATGGTGACCGCCACGATTCCCTTCTGCGCCATGCTTTCCCCGTCGTAGCGCGGCTCCGAGCCGTCACCTGCTACGAAGCCGCCGCCATAGAAGTAAACCAGCACCGGCAGCTTTTCGGTCGCAGATTCGGCAGGCGTCCACACGTTCAGGTACAGGCAGTCCTCACTGATGCCTGAATTGCGGAAATTCATGTCGCCGAAGACGCGCTCCTGCATGCACTGCGCGGCGAACCGGTCTGCCTTGCGCACTCCCTCCCAATTGCCCGGCTGCTGCGGCGGTTTCCATCGCCGATCACGGACGGGGGGAGCGGCGAACGGGACGCCCTTGAACACGTGGACTCCGCTCGGCTCCGTAATTCCCTGGAGCGTGCCGTTGGCAATCGTCACGCGTGCATCCGCCAGATCGGATCCTGACGATGCAGAAGAAGCATCATGGCTCGGTTGGGCGACAGCCGGCACATGGCAGCAAACCAGTAGCAAGGCGATGATGAATGCTTTCATGATAAAAGGTAAGCGGGAGAGATGAGTTCGTATTCAAGCACTCCGGGGGCGGTTCCAGCACGGGGAAATCAAA
>DASSAV010000159.1:0-10901 GCA_035699265.1 Rhodothermales bacterium | reverse complement strand
CCAACTCCTCATCGTTCGGCTGAAGGCGAACGAGATCCTGGTAGTGGACGCTGGTGGGTCCACGGTCAGCCGACGCGAATAGCTTGAGGGTGATGAGCGTTTGCCGGCCCGCCAGCCCCACCCGCAGCGCGCCGTATGTTCTCCATGTGATGTCTTCCGGTAGTGTGGGCGGAAGCCCTTGGAGCCACTGAGCCGCGATCTCGGTATTCATCCAGTCGCTTGGCAGGCTAAAGTCTCGCGCCACGGTCTGAATTGCACGGACAAGGGACTCGGGCATTGGATCAGGGTGCACCAGGATGCTGGCTCCTGGATCGTCGGTAGGCTGCACGCGGGCGATCACGTCTACATCCTGAGTCGTCCGCGGAACGAGGCCCAGCAGGTTGAGGCTGGCTCCGCCAACGATTACAATGCTGATGTGCTCATCCTCAGCCTCGAGTAGCTCGCCGACCGCTTGGAGCAGGGTGTCGATCTCGTTTCGGGTTAGGTCCTGCACGTCTTGGTAAAGAAGGATTATCGTGCCTAGTACGAAAGATAATCTTGTCTAAGCTCCCGATCCAGACCCTCACGAAGGAAGGGGATGAGCGACAATCCGAACTCAATCGAGAGGGCACCGATCACACCAACGGTCGGTAAAAACGGGCGGCGTGTAGAACAATGGTAGAACTACACGCCGCCCGGGCTTTAGGGTGTCGTCGTAAGTGTTTTACTCGTCTTGCTTTACGGGCGTGTCATTTGGAGGTGGCATGCTATCTCGTAATGAGCAGGTCACCTGTTCAAGTCCGGTCGTTGGCTCCCAGCGAAACGCCCCGATGCCATGCCGCCCAGGCTCGCATCGGGGCGTTCTTTTTCGGGAGCACGGGACCGCTTGCCCTGGAAGTGTATCCAGTGTTTGCGTCTCTACAGAAGAGCCCTGTGGCGACGCAGCCCCGAAGGGGCGACCTTCCTCTGCCCGGTCTACAGGGCCGGGCAATTAGCCCCCCACCCCACATTTCACCCGTCCCACTCCAAATAGGTTACGAAAATAACCTTGCCCCGCCACAAAGTTTGCACTACATAGGTCCAGACCTCCCCCGTACCTACGCCGTTCTTTGACATCCTGCATCGTGGTGCCCCCACCCCAAGTAGTGGCGCCACGACCCGATGGCACGACCCTGTACCATGTATCCCCTGCACCCCCGAGTGAAACCGTGTAGGGGCGATGCATCCGACCCTCTGGTTCCAGAGTCAAGGGCACTGACGCTCTCCCATGCGGCAGCGTGCAAACAGAGCACGCGATGCATCGCCCTCACCACCGGGTGAAAACCGTCGGAGTTGTGCAAGGTGTGCCATTGCATATAGCTCCCTCGCCCCCGTGGGGGAGAGGGCCGGGGTGAGGGGCCTGATCACCTGCACACCCGAAAAACACGCGTTCCGTGTGCAAAGTGTGCAATAATGCGTCCTACACGCACTAGAACAATGCGGAAACCGTAAGATCCGTTACAATTGCCGCCTTCGAGCTTCCGATGATATGCGCTCGAACCGTAAGATCCGTTACAATTCAGCGCAACACCCCGGTACCCGAACAACGGACCACGGACCACCAACAACCGACAAAAAACGTGCAAAGTGTGCAATGATGCGTGCTGCGTGTTCTAGAAACAGACCAGCCCTACTCCTCACGTGAACGCTCAGGCACGCGAACACGCCCGGATTCCGCGTGCAATCTGTGCAACGTATCGCCCTGAAACGTAAGATCCGTTACAATTGGCGCCCCTGCACAGCCCGAAAACACGCATTCTGTGTGCAAAGTGTGCAATTCGCCATCGCAACCCGCTCTGCGCGTGCAAAGTGTGCAACCAGTACCCGTTCAGCAAAACGCTCGTGCAAACATGAGAGGCGCACTACCTCTAATCCAGCATCTGCCGAATCGTGGCCCCCGCGCCGGATCAATCCCCGCGCGTTGAGCGAGTGGCACAACACCTCTACACCACCGGATTACCGCCAACCCTGGCGTGCCGCTCGGTCCGATCCGTGCGCCGGGAAGGGGATTCCGCGCGTTCCGATTCGGTCGCCCTTCTTTGGTCCTTTCTTGGGCGAGCAAGAAAGGACGTACCCCCATCAAGCGTCCCCTAACGATCACACCACCTACTCCTCACTGTCACAGGCCAAAAGTGTGCAAAGTGTGCAATGATGCGTTGTCCATTGTCTAGAGGAGGGCTGATTCCGGGTCCAACCGGCAACCAACGACGGACAATAGACCAAACCTTCAACTTTCAACCAGAGTTGTGCCACTGAACCCCGCTCGGCCCAAAAGGAAAGATGATCTTATCTCATAAAAATGATAATCTTACCCGAACAGCGCCCGCAGGATCAAGTGGGTGGGCAGGTACACCGGCAGCGGGGAGTGCGCCCCGGATTACGCCCCCTGCTGGCGCCGGTACATACCCATGAGATCCGCCTCCGCGAGGATGTGTCCGTTCATAGCTTGCGTGGCCTGGTGCTTTCGTAGGCCCGCACTCAAATCCAGCACCGTGTCCAGGGCGTACAGCCGGAACCAGTAATGATGGGCGTCGTCCCCCGGAGGAGGGCAGGGACCGCCATACCCCTGGCCGCCGAAGTCGTTGGCCCCCTCGACGGGCTGCCGTTCGCTCCCTCCAAAGTGTTCTCCTACCTTCAGATTTTCAGGAAGCACGTCCCGATCCGGCGGCAAGTTGATGAGTACCCAGTGTACGAACGTCCCCTTCGGTGCATCCGGATCGTCGACGATCAGCGCCAGGCTCCGGGCGCCGTCCGGCACGTTTGTCCACGACAGGGCAGGGGAGATGTCGTCGCCGTCGCAGGTGTACTTCCGTGGGATCTCCGCTCCCGAATCGAAGGCCCCGCTGGTAAGCATGAAGTTGTTTGCCATGGTCGGTCCGCATCGTTTGGAGGGTAGCAGCCGGTGAAGACACCAGCGTAAGAATTACCCGCCCCGCCCCGGTATCGTTCAGCATCTGGGATGCCATTTGCCGCAAAGTCACAACTGATCGGTGCAGTTAAAGCAGCGGTTAGCGGTCAGCGGTCGGCAGTCGGCGGTCGACATACAAAAATACCCGGAGCAGTGACGTTCAGGCTTGCATAGGGCACGCTCGTTTGAGACCTTCCCACCCGGTCGTTTCATCAATCAGAGGCAACATGCGCATCCTGTTCAGCAAGTCGAAATGGGAGATGTGGGACGATTCCGTCGAGGATTTCGTCAGGCGCGCGAAGCAGGACGGCTTCGATGCCACCGAACTCTACTTCGCTTCCGTCCGGGAGCCTGCGGATGAGATCGCGGCCCTGCACCGGGAACATGGGCTCGCCCTCGTCGGGCAGATCCTGACGCAGGGCGACACTGCCGACGACCACCTGCGCTCGCTCGACGAACAGTTCGAGTTCGCTATGCAGTGCGGCCCGATCCTCATCAACAACCACGCCGGCCGAGACATCTTCTCGTTCGAGGACAACCTGCGCATCTTCCAGCGGATGATTGACCTCAGCATGCAAAGCGGGATCGCCCTCATCGCGGAGACCCACCGGGGCCGCCCCACCTATTCGGCCATAGAAACGAGGCGCTACCTGGAGGCGCTCCCGGAGCTTCGCCTGACGGCCGACTTCTCACATTGGATGGTCGTCCACGAATCCGACCTCAGCGACCAGCAGGCCAACGTAGAACTTGCCATCCGGCGGAGCCTGCACATCCACGCCCGCGTCGGCTACGAGGAAGGCCCCCAGGTCCCCGACCCGCGCGCCCCCGAATGGAAGCCGTACGTCGACAACCACCTGAGCCTGTGGAAACGGATCGTGGAGCACCAGCGCGCATCAGGCGTGGACGTACTCACCATCACGCCCGAGTTCGGCCCGCCCCGCTATATGCACACAGCGCCGTTCACCGATGAGCCGGTCGCCGACACCTGGGAGGTCAACGTCTATATGCGCAACTTGCTCGCCTCCGAACTGGACATCCAGGCCGACGCCTGACGCGCACCAGCCCGGTTACGTCCTGAGCTCCCCACACTTCCTCACCCCTTTAACGCTCGAACACGGTAACACCCGAACACGCGAACACAATCCTATTGCTCCGGCGGCGCCACCATCAGGTCCTCGATGATCTTGGCCAGTTGCTCGCGGGGCATCCGCTCAATCAGGTAAGCCTGCTCGCTGTCGGGGGAGGACTGCCACGCATTCGAGCCGTCCTCGTGGATCACATTGCGCCCGGTTGTCTGCGCCGTCCAGTAGTCCCGAAGCCCCCGGACCGCATACAGCATGGCCGTCTGGTCGTAGCTGCTGTGGGGCCAGATGCCCGTATCCGGGTCAAAGTCCGGCTGGAAGCGGCGGGCGAAATAGAGGTCCCAGAGGTGATAGGCCGTCGTGACCGGATTGTTCGGCGGCGTCTCGGTACGGAGGCGGGGGCCCGTCAGCAGATCGACCCCGATCTCGAAGCCGCTGAACGTGATCGGGGTAGGCCACGTTTCCACGACCAGCTTCGTGGCGGCGGCGTCGACCATGAAGTTGGACTCGCCTCCCTCCGGGTACTTCCCTCCCATCACCGACAATGCCTTTACCTTGCGCCGGACGAGATCGATCCCGTCGAGCCGGCTGATGCTGTCGGGCTGTGACGCGAGGAGGTTGCGAAGGTTCGTCAACGGTCCGGTCGCCACGATCACGACACTCGTATCCGGCTGCTCCGCCAGGATCCGGCGATAGAGCACCAGGGCATCCGTCGCATTCGACCCGTGGTGCAGGTCATTGGAGAAGTGCCCGGCCACGTAGCCGTTGAACGAGTCGCCGTACCACTCCTCACTGCCGCCTGCCGGTCCGGCTCCCTTCAGCGTGCCGACAGGCACGTCCGGGCGACGATAGTACGTGTCGATGGCATCCGCAGCCGGGGCGCACCACGGGCTCGTCGTGCTGCACGTGACGCCGAGGATTACCGCCTCTCCCCGGTTGACGAGCGCGTGGAGCAGCGCGAGCGCCCCTGCGTCGTCCGAGTCGGGGCCGAGATCGGTATCGTATAGGATGCGAACCGGATGCCCCTGCGCCCGGACCGGGTTCGCGGCAGTCAGGGCCACTCCGCACATGCAGGCGATCAACAGGTACTTCATTTTAAGATGACGCTGGTATCGTAATGCTGCGTTTCTGTATTCTTGCACCAGACCACCTCCCCCAAACGCCCACACCCCCACACAGAAGTCCGCCGCGCTCATGAGGAAGTTTACCCTGTTTCAGACCTGTATCCTGCTGTTTCTGATGCTCTCCTTCGGCTGCTCCGGGCGGCAGGGCACGTCGGGAGATGTCGTCACCCTCACCTTCTGGCACAGCTTCGTCGCCACGACGCAGCCGGCCCTCAAGGAGTTGATCCGGCGGTTTGAGGCGGAACACCCGAATATACGCGTCGATGCCCAGTACATCCCGACCGGCGACGCCCTCATTCAGAAGTTGGTTTCAAGCGTCCGTAGTCACACGGCGCCTGACATCTCGTGGGTTCACGCCGACTTCCTCGGCCCGCTCGTTCAAGCCCGGGCCATCTATCCCATGGATACCTTCATAAAGGGGGAAAACGGACTCACGGACGCCCAGCTTGCGGACCTTTTTCCCGGCTTCCTGGAGGCTGCGAAGTGGCAGGACACGCTCTACGCCATGCCCATGGAAGGGACCCTGCTGGCGCTGTTCTACAACCGGGACATGTTCAGGGAAGCGGGCCTCGATCCTTCCCGGCCGCCCCGGACCTGGGATGAACTGCGCTCGTTTACGCAGAAGCTGACCGTCATGCGCCCCGGCGGCACCGACATCCGGCGCGTGGGCTTCTACGTGCCCGCTTACCCGGCGTCCGGGCCGCTCGACCTGTGGATGGTGCTGCAATGGCTTCCGTATTTGTGGCAGGCGGGTGGGGTGGCGATCGACACGAACCAGACGCGCGTCCTCTACAACAGCCCCGCAGGCGTCCAGGCGTTGTCGCTCTGGAACGACCTCTACCGAGCGACCGGTTCTACCATGACCTCCATGTCGCACGATGTGGCGTTCGTCTCGAAGTACGCGGCTATGATCATGGACGGACCCTGGGATCTGCCGCGCTTTCGTAAGATGGAGAACCTGGATTGGGCCGTAGCGCCCCTCCCCGAAGGACCGGCTGGGCGAGCCACCTATCTCGCGGGCGAACACCTGGCCATCTTCAGGCAGAGTGAACATCCGGACGCCGCGTGGACGTTCATCAAGTGGATGATTCGGCCTGAAACGCAGGCGTTCTTCTCTGAGCAGTCAGGCTACCTTCCCGTAACCAGGTCCACCCTTTCACTGCCGGAATACCAGCAGTACCTGGAGCACGATCCCGCCCTCCGCGCCTTCGTCGAGCAAATCCCTATGGGCCGGCCGCGCCGGCATATCGACTATTTCCACGTAGAGATCAACCGCCACATCGCCGAAGCCATCGAGAAAACGCTCGTAGGGGATATGGATCCTCAGGCGGCGCTGAACGAGTCCGCCGCCAAATCCAACCAGCTCCTCCGGTCCACCCGGCATTGACCAGGCGGTGAGATAGCTGCTACCAATTTTCCAGGCCGGCACGGTAGGGACGCACCGCCGGGACATCCGTTGTTCATCTGGATTCGGTATGAACCAACCTGAAAGCCGAAACGCGGGGCATCCTTTTGGCCTTGCAGCTTTCGACCGGACAGAGTAATGTAGGCGCACGTCAGTCGTTGTAACAACCTATCTGGAACCCCTGCGTCTTGACCTGACACCGGATCTGCAAAATCATAGTGTAAGTCGGAAGGTCTACTGTTTCCATGTCTTCCTGAGCGGAGTCCCGACGCCCTTGGGGACCAAGGCGACGAAACGGGCGAAACGACTGGTGAAATAATCTCTCCGAACCCCCACACGCCCATACTCTCAAACCTTCACATATGCCTTCGGCGGTCGGCGGTCCGTCGTCTGCGTTCGTATATGCCCTCCTGTAAATGTCTGCCTTTGCTGCTCCTCTTCGCGACGCTATATACCGGTCGGGTAGCCCCGGCGCTGGCGCAGAACGTGACGGTGCGTGGCTTTACGGTGGACGTCACCAGCCGTGAACCGCTCCCCGGTGTGAGCGTCGTCTTGTCGGGTGCAGAGGGCCTCGTAAGGGGTACCGCAAGCGATAAGAACGGCTATTTCCAGATCAACGGTATTTCAGCCGGTATCTACGTCCTCAGCGCGAGCTTTATCGGATACGGTACCGTTCGAGACACCCTCACATTGGGTGATGAGCGGATCCGCACCCTCACGATCGCCCTCGCCGAGGCGGCGGAAGAGCTCGACGAGGTAGTCGTCACCGAGAAGCGGGAGATCATGCAGAACCCGGGCGTGCAGACCATTCGCCCGGAGGATCTCAAGCGCCTGCCCACTTCGGCCCTGGGTGGCGACCTCGCGGCGTACCTCCAGTTCCAGCGCGGGGTGGTCTCGGCAGGCGACCGGGGCGGGCAGTTGTTCGTACGTGGCGGTACGCCGGATCAGAACCTCGTGCTGGTAGACGGTAACCTCATCTATCAGCCCTTCCACATCATCGGCTTCTTCTCGGCGTTCCCGCAGGACATCGTCTCGTATGTCGAAACCTATGCCGGGGGGTTCGGGGCGCGGTATTCCGGCCGGATCTCGTCTGTCATCGACGTGTCCACGCGGGACGGCAACAAGCTGAGCTATGCCGGGATGGCTGCCCTTAGCCCCTTCCTTTCCGCCGTACAGGCCGAAGGCCCGCTTCAGCGGGGCAAGGTCTCGTTCCTGGCTTCGTTCCGGCGTTCGCTCATCAGCGAAACGGCCCCGGTCCTTCTCGGACAGGATCTGCCTTTCTCTTTCAACGACGCGTTTCTGAAGCTGCACGCGAGCGTCGACAACCGATACCGATGCGGTGTGACCGCCATCCGCACCGCCGACAGGGGGACGACAGTGCGAGGGGATAGCCTGCCGGATGCGGACTTCCGCTGGACGAATGTGTCTGTGGGCGGGCAATGCCTGGCCCTCCCGTCGGAGTCCCGCACGCGGCTAGACCTGAATACGGGGGTCTCCTACATCAGCAACCGCTTTAAGGAAGCGGGCGATCTGGAGCGGGCAAGCCATTCGTTGCAGGCCAGCATGGAGCTAAACTTCACCTCCGTGCTGTCACCGTCGTCGGAGGCGCTCTGGGGGCTGTTTACTCGCATGAACTGGATCGGCTACGATCTCCGGGAGTTCCTCGGCATCCGGGTCGCAAACGACGTGCTCTTCAACACGGGCGGCTACGTGGAAGGGCATTTCCGGCGCGGCGACAAGTGGAAGGTCAACGCGGGGATTGCTGCTACCTTTGATCCGGGTTCCTACAGTGTATGGCTGGAGCCGCGCCTGTCTGCTATCTGGCGCCCCGGCGGCGGACAGGGCGTCAACGAGTTCAGCGCCGCCATTGGCCTGTACCGTCAGACCCTGGAAGGCGTCAGCGACGAAAGGGATGCGGGCGCGGTGTTCGTCGCCTGGATGCCAGGACCAGTAAATGGCAAAGAGGCGCAGGCGGCGCACCTCCTCCTCGGGTGGAAGCGGGATCTCGGCGCCGACTTCCGTATCGGCGCAGAGGGATACCTGAAGCGGATCACAAACCTGCCCGTTCCGATCTATAGCGCGATCGCACGGTTCACGACCACCCTGACGCTCGCAAAAGGCAGCGTACGCGGAGTCGATGCCTGGGCGGAATACGACCACGCGCCGTTTTATGCTTACCTCGGCTACGGCCTCTCCCATACCATCTACACGGCGCAAGACGGCGTTTTCGGGGAGTGGTTCGGCGAGCCCGTGCGGCAGTACACGCCGCCGCACGACCGCAGGCATCAGGTCAGCGCCATCCTGAGCTACGCGCGGGGTGCGTACCGTGTCAATGCGGCCTGGCAGTTCGGCACGGGCTTGCCATTCACCCGGACCCTCGGGTTCGACGAACTCATCCCCTTGCAGTCGCTGTATGACGTGCGCTCCCGGTACGGGATCACGCGCGTCGTCTACGAGAAACCCTATCTGGGCCGCCTGCCGGCTTATCATCGCCTGGATATCTCTGCCGGCCGCACGTTCGACATCGGCAGGGCGAAGCTCACCTTGCAACTGGGTGCTATCAACCTGTACGATCGGGCGAACCTGCTGTACTTCGACCTGTTTACATTCCGCAGGCTGAACCAGCTTCCGCTCTTTCCCTACGTCTCCTTCAAGCTGGAATCCCGATGAAACGCTGCTCTGGGATAGCGAGGTGCGAACGGTTCGCAGCGGCCCTGCTTGTGCTGGGTGCCACCCTCGTGTGGGGGTGCAGCGTCGACTTCGACCCGCGAAGCGAAGCCCGCGACCTCTATTTCTCGGTGGGCGGTTTTCTGAATGCGACGGCCGATACACAGTTCGTGCGCGTCATGCCACTGCGCGATACGCTCTTTCCGGAAGACCGGCAAATCGACGCGGAGGTGAGCCTGGAGGATCTGAGCACGGGGGAGGTGACCGCCTGGAGCGATTCCGTCTTCACCATCGCAGGGAAGCCGGTCCACAACTTCTGGTCCGCGACGCCGCTCGCCTACGGCCGGCAGTACCGGTTCGAGGTGCACCGGTCGGACGGAGCGCAAACCGTCGCCACCGTTTCGGTCCCGGACAGTTTCCCCCGGCCCGAGCTGTGCGTCGGAAACGACTCGACGAACCAGTACGATCCGCCCGTAATCGTCATCACGGGCGTCGAGCGCGTCGCCGACCTGTCGTTGATCTACGACGTGCGGAGCAGCGCTGATCCCCCAACGGTCCACACGCTTGTAGCAACGCGCTATTCGGATCTCGTCGAGCCGCTGGGCTTCACGTACGTGGCCCGCATGGACGTCCTGCGCGATCTGCCCAGACTCTCCACCGCCCTCCGGGTACCGGAGCGAGACGTTATCGTCCAGAACGTCACCTTGCAGGTTGCGGCCGCCAGGGAGGATTGGCCCGATGTGAAGCTGGATCTCGAAACGCTCGCGCTCCCCGGCGTCGTCACGAACGTGCAGCACGGACTGGGCTATCTCGGGGCAGTCGCAGTGAAAACTGTCCCCTGGCCGGAAGCGCTGACCTATCTCTCAATCATCGGAGTCTCGGTCGAGGGCGACCTTCCACCCATCTCGAAGCCGTCCGAACTCTGCGGCAAACTGCTCCACAACTGACCGGGTGCCGGCTGGATTCTGCTTCAGACTGAGCGGTGATCCGCAGGAGGTGGCGACGTGAGTGCTAGGCAGTCGTAACAGTCCATTCGTTACTCCCCGGCTCCGTGATGCGGCTGACGTATTGATCGTGTCCCACCCTTGAAGTAAACGGAGTGCTGTAGTGATGAAGCGCGTCTTGCTCTCGTTGTTTTTCGTCGTGATGCTAACCGGCGGCTGCGCAACCAACCGGCCATGGTATGAGTCGCAGCGCCACGATCCGGTGGTAGGCCGGACCGTCGATGGGCACCGGATCTACGAGGATCGCAACGGCCGGCTGTATACCATCGACCGCCACGGAAGGCGCGTCTATGGCGATAGCGGCTACTATGAGCGCGATCCGGAGTACCGGGGGAAGTACAAAGGCAAGCATGGGCGCTATGGGGCGCGCGGCAATACGCGCGGACACCCGGAGAAGCACCGCTAGCCGGTACGTCTACCGTCGATCAAGCACGGAGACGGGCAGGGGAGGGGATCGCCTGCTGGCTCAGGAACGTGCGGACGAGTTCCGCCACTGCATCAGGCGCCGAATAGTGGGCCGCGTGGGCGGCCCCGCTCACCTCTGCGTAGGCAGCGTGCGGTACTAGATCGGCCACGGCCTTAGCCCATGGTGTCGGGACAATTGGATCGCGTGCCCCCCGGATTACGAGTGTTGGTGTCGTGATCAGGGGAAGCTTGTCCTGAATGGGATCTTGAACAAGATAGTGCAGCGTG
>DASSAV010000158.1:0-16075 GCA_035699265.1 Rhodothermales bacterium | reverse complement strand
AGGCCGGTGCCGGTCTCGTTCCGGCGGCGCACGTCGATGGCGTTCAGGAGGGTGCCGACGGGGAGGACGGGAACGTAGTAGAAGGGCAGCAGGGCAAACGCCGCCCTGCTCTTGCCGACCATCTGCATGGGCGTCTTGATGAGCAGGCGCCAGGCGAGGGAGCCGTAGGGGCCGTAGGTGTAGAGGGTGCGGACCGGTTCCAGCCCGGCGTCGCGGAGCTTGCCTTCCAACTCCTCGCGGCTGTAGCCGTCACGCACGTGCTCCTCGATGAAGCTGGCTTCCCCCTCCCCGTGCACGTCAGACCCGCCCAGGTTGGAGGGGGTGTTGATGAGGACGTGCCCGCCGGAGCGCAGTACGCGGGCGAAGTGGCGGAACACGGCCCGGTCGTCCTCGATGTGCTCCATCACGTCGACCGACAGGGCGAAGTCGAACGGTCCTTCCGCCTTGAGTTGCGTCAGGTCTTCCCGGGCCGTCTGCACCCGATTCGCATACGGCATCCGGTCGAAGAAGCGGCGGGCGTTGTCCAAATAGTCCTGCTTGACGTCCACTGCCAGGACGTGGGCGTTCGGGAATGCCTCGGCGATGAAGTGGGCGTACTGGCCAAACCCCGTGCCTGCATCCAGGACGTCGATAGTACGGCCGGGCGGGTAGGCGGCGAGCAACCGGCGTACCTCCCGCTTGACGTACCACGCCCGCAGGAAGAACAGGTCGAGCAGGGCATAGAACGTGCGCTGGAGCACGGGCTTGCGGCTGAAGAAGTCGCCGAGGCGGTCTTTTATGGGGTCGTATTGCATAGTGTCAAGATACGATCCACCGCCGTCGTGATGTCGTCCTCCACGTAATCGGCCTGTGTATCGGGTTCGTGCTCGCGTCCGTAGCCGGTACGGACGAGGATGGTAGTCATACCCGCCCTGAGCCCGGCTTGAACGTCCGAGTTCTTGTGGCCGACCATGAAGGAGGACGCCAGGTCGACCCCCGCCTGGTTGGTGGCGAGGAAGACGAGTAGCCCCGCCTCGTTCAGGCGGCGGATTGCTTCTACGGCGCCGGGAATCCAGCGGAAGTCCTCGATCCGGTGCAGGTACTCGACCTCGTCGTTCAGCGTGCCGTAGCGGTCCAGGAAGGCCGCGCGGTCTCTCACTCTCTCATTCATGCCACTGGTGTGTTCTCTGCCATCATCCGCTGGCGCGTGCCACTCCCCTCTGTGCCGCGAACGACCATCAATCTATCTCTATCGAATAGTGTCGAGAAGCTCTGCTGCGCGGTCGTAGTCTTCCGGGGTGCCGATGTCGATGAAGTCGGCGCCCCCGAACACGAGCCCGTAGAGACCCCAGCCTACCCAGCGCGCGAAAACATCCCGTTCCAACGACACGTTCCGGGCGGCGGGGATGGTCTGGACCAAGTCCGGCTCGAGGATGTAGGTGCCCGCGTTGGTGAGGGCGGGTCCGGCAGCGTCGGATTGCTTCTCCAGGAACTCGGTAATGACGCCCGTGGTGTCGATCTGAACCGTGCCATAGCGTTCGGATAAGGGCGTTTCCACGAGTGCCAGCGTCCCGGCTGCTTTTCCCGCGCTCCGGTGGAACTGTTCCAATAGCGCAAGGGAGCCGGAGAAGAAAGTGTCGCCATTGACGACCAGGCAGGCAGTGTCGACTCCCGTTGCGTCTATCGCATAGCGTACGGCGCCCCCGGTGCCGAGCGGCTCCGGCTCACGGGCATAGCGTACGGAAACCCCCCAGCGGCTCCCATCACCTGCGAAGTGCTCCACCATCTCGCTCAGATGGCCTGTGCTGAGCACCACGTCGCGGTAGCCCTGTCGCGCCAGGTGGTAGAGCAGATGTCCCAGAAACGGCTCGTCGTTAACGGGGGCGAGCGCCTTGGGCCGGTCGGATACGACCTGGTGGAGGCGCGTGCCCAGACCGCCGCAGAGGATTATGACGGGCAACATAAGCAGTTTGTTTATCCTGAATCCGGAATCGGCTGGGCGGCCTTACTCCGCAAAACCTTCGACCGCTTCGTACAGCCGGTCCCAACTGTACTTTTTCTTTTCCTCTCGAACGCCCGCCGTGAGACGGTCTTCCAGGTGCTCCCGGAAGAACCGGATGATGGCGCGGGCGAGCGCCGCCGGGTCTTCCGGCGGGACGACGAGTCCGGCCTTTCCGTCAGGCACGATCTCAGCCAGGCCACCGACGTCCGTCACGACGAGCGGCTTATCGAAGTTGAACGCGATCTGGGCCACCCCGCTCTGGGTCGCTGAGACGTACGGCTGTACCACCACGTCCGCCGCCGCGAAGTAGACCGGCACACGGTCGTTCGGGATGTAGTCGGCGTGGAGCAGCACGTTGCGTTCGAGGCCGTGTTTCCGGATGAGATTTCGGTAGGGCTCGGGGTCGTCGTAGAACTCCCCGGCCACGAGGAGCTTTGCCTCAGGCAATTCGCGTACCACCTCCGGCATTGCTTCCAGCAGCACCTGGAGTCCCTTGTACTTCCGGATGAAGCCGAAGAAGAGCAAGACGGGGGCATCGGGGGCGAGGCTGAGATCAGCGCGGGCGCTTTCTCGGGATGGCGCGCTGCCGAAGAGGTCGTAGATGGGGTGCGCGATGCGGCGGACCGGGCGGTCGACGCCGAGCGTGTGGACGTCCTGCTCGACGGACTCCGACATTACGATTAGTCCCTCGCATGCGTTCAGCACGTAACGGCTGAGCTGGAGGTCACCGGTCCGCCGCTCGTGGGGAATCGCGTTGTGGACGACGGCGACGGGAGAGGTGCCCCGCTTCCCGACATACCGTGCGACTGTCCCCAGTGAGGGCGCAAAGAACGGCATCCAGTACATAAAGACGAGCAGATCCGGTTGCTCACGCGCGATTCGACGTGCCGTGCGCCGCCAGCTCAGCGGGTTGAGCGTGTCCAGCATCCGCGTGGCAGGGACTGGATGTGCCGCCTGCCCCGTCTCCATCTGCGTCTTGCCGGGAAAGAGCCGCTCCGGGTACTGACGCGTGAATGTCAGTGCGGACACCTCGTGCCCACGGTTTTGCAACCCCCGGTACATCGTTTCCAGGAAATGCGCGATGCCGCCCCGGTAGGGGTACATCGGCCCGAGCAGTACGATTCGTTTCGGCTCGCGTACCGGTTTGTTCGGATCTGCTTCCGGCATGGAATCCGTCCCGGTCACGCCGCCAGGACGGGCGCGGGCTCCACGGCCTCGGTGACCTGGTACGCCGACGTCCTTTCCATCCGGGGGCGAACGATCATTTCGCCCAGGAGGCCCGTGGTGAACATCTGCGCGCCGAAGAGAATGAGCAGCATGCCGAGGAAGAGGAGGGGTCTGTCGCCGATGGGATGGCCCAGCACCAGCTTGTCGAACGAGAGCCAGAGAAGGGTCAACACGCCGAAGAAGAAGGCGAGTGTGCCGATCCCGCCGAAGAAGTGCATCGGCCTGGCCGCGAACCGCGTCATGAACCCGACCGAGATCAGGTCGAGGTAGCCCCGAATGTACCGCTCGATGCCGAACTTAGAGCGGCCGTGTTCGCGGGCGCGGTGCACGACCGGCTTCTCACCGATGCGGGTGTAACCCTCCCATTTCGCAAGGAGCGGGATAAAGCGGTGCAGTTCTCCGTATACCCGGACTGCCTTCACGACGTCGCGCCGGTACGCCTTGATGCCGCAGTTGAAGTCGTGGAGGGGAATGCCGGATGTTTTTCGCGTGATGGCATTGTAGAACTTGCTCGGAAGCCGCTTTTCGAGGGGGTCGTTCCGTTTCTGCTTCCAGCCGCTCACCATGTCCAGCCCGTCGCGAAGCATCTCGACCATGCCCGGAAGCTCAGCGGGGTCGTCCTGCAAGTCGGCGTCCAGTGTGGCCACGTAGCGGCCCCGTGCGCGCTCGAAGCCGACGGCGAGGGCTGCGGATTTGCCGTAGTTGCGCCTGAAGCGAACGCCTGCAAAGCGGCCGTCCATCTCGTGGATCTCCTGGATCACGTCCCAGGAAGTATCCTTGGAGCCGTCGTCGACGAGCCACGCCTCGAACGAGAGGCCTGCTCCGTCGCACGCCGTGCGGATCTCATCCGCCAGCCTGCGCAGGGATCCCTCCTCGTCGAAGACGGGCACGATGATACTCAGATCCGGCTCCATGGAAGGCGTAGAACGGACGATGCAGGGCGTCGGCGTCCCTGCATCGTCCGGCCGTTGTGTGTTAGACGTCCAGTGTGGCGTATTTGGCATTGCGCTCGATGAACTTGCGGCGGGGTTCCACCGCGTCGCCCATGAGCGTGCTGAAGATCCGGTCCGCTGCGGCGGCATCTTCGACAGCGACCTTCTGGAGCACGCGCATGTCCGGGTTCATCGTCGTTTCCCAGAGCTGCTCGGGGTTCATCTCGCCGAGACCTTTGTACCGCTGAATGCTGACCTTGCCCTTGCCGTCCCCGATCTGCTCGGCGGCAGCCTGAAGCTGCTCTTCGCTCCAGGCGTACTGCTCCTCCTTGCCTCGTTTTACACGGTAGAGCGGCGGCAGCGCGATGTAGATGTAGCCGTTCTCGATGAGAGCCCGCAGGTGCCGGTAGAAGAACGTCAGGAGAAGCGTGCGGATGTGCGCGCCGTCCACGTCGGCATCCGTCATCAGCACGATCTTGTGGTATCGCAGGCGAGATAGGTCTAGCTCCTCTTCCGAAGTGCTGAGTCCCGTGCCCAGAGCGGTCACCACGTTCTTGATCTCCTCATTCTCCAGGATCTTGTCGAGGCGGGCTTTCTCCACGTTCAGGATCTTGCCTCGGAGCGGGAGGATCGCCTGGAAGTGGCGGTCGCGCGCCTGCTTGGCGGAGCCGCCGGCGGAATCGCCCTCTACGAGGAACAGCTCGCTTTCGGAGGCCTCCTTGGAGGCACAGTCAGCCAGCTTGCCGGGCAGGCCGCCGCCGCCGAGGGCGCCCTTGCGCTGGACGAGCTCACGGGCTTTCCGGGCCGCAGCGCGGGCCTGTGCAGCGAGCACGACCTTATCAACGATACGGCGCGCTTCGCGCGGATGGTCTTCCAGCCATTGCCCCAGCTTCTCATGGACGATGGACGCGACGATGCCTTCCACGTCCGAGTTGCCGAGCTTGGTCTTGGTCTGCCCCTCGAACTGCGGCTCCGGTACCTTTACGGACAGGACCGCCGTGAGCCCTTCGCGGAAGTCATCGCCGGAGATCTCGCCCTTGAAGTTCTTCAGCAGGTTGTTCTTTTCCGCGTAAGTTTTGAGCCCTCGTGTAAGCGCGCGGCGGAAGCCGGACACGTGCGTGCCGCCTTCGTGCGTGTTGATGTTGTTGACGAAGGAGAGGACGTTTTCGGTATACCCGTCGTTATAGCGCATGGCTAACTCGACGGGTACATCGCCGGTGTCGTCCCCCACATAGATGGTCTCCTCGTGGATCGGCGTCCGGGTTTCGTCCAGGTACTCAACGAACTCGGCGATGCCGCCCTCGTAGTGGTAGGTCTCGCGACGCAACTCCTCGTCTTCCTCGCGCCGGTCCTCTATGGAGATGGTGACCTGCCGGTTGAGGTAGGCGAGCTCGCGCAGGCGTTCCGCGAGCGTGTCGAACCGGAACTCCGTGACCTTGAAGATGTCGCGGTCGGGCCAGAACTGAGTCGTGGTGCCGGTGTGTTCTCCCGGTTGCATCGGGCGTACCTTCTCGACCTCCGTTACGGGCTTGCCGCAGGCGTACTCCTGACGCCACACGAAGCCGTCGCGCTTGACGTGTACGACGAGCTTGCTGGACAGCGCGTTGACGCACGAGACGCCCACGCCGTGTAAACCACCGGAGACCTTGTAGGTATTCTTGTCGAACTTTCCGCCGGCGTGCAGCATGGTCATGACGACCTCCAGGGCGGAGCGTCCTTCACCCGGGTGAAGCTCCACCGGGATACCGCGCCCGTCGTCAGACACGATCAGGGAGCCGTCCTCGTTGATGGCGACGTCTATCGTATCGCAATAGCCGGCCAACGCCTCATCAATGGAGTTGTCCACCACCTCGTATAAGAGGTGGTGCAGGCCCCTGATGCCGACGTCGCCGATGTACATGGCCGGGCGCTTGCGCACGGCCTCCAGGCCTTCGAGCACCTGAATGTTGGCGGCGCCATAGCCGTTGCCTTCCACCGGTACTGTAAGCGTCTCTTCACTCATGAAAATCCTATCGTGTGGAAAGCAGGCATTTCAGGGCCCGCTTTCCGGTAATCCTTTCGGTTGTCAAGTAGCAGAAATGTAACGCTCAGGAGCCCCGGAAGTTCTGAACGGAGGTGCTCGAAATCCTGCAAATTTGACCGTGATGCGGCCATTTGGGGCGAATCAGGAGTGCGCTCAAAGAATGCGCCAGGTAGTGTGCCCAAGATACAAACCAGAACGGACATGAACCCGCTTTCATCATGGTTCAGGTGCTTAACTCGTCTCGAATCAGGATGACGAGCCTACGACCGTTCTCTACCAGAATTGAGAGGCGTGACGTGAAGGTTTCTTCTTCCGTGTCCGTGACGTCGCGGCATTCAACCTGGAGCAAGCGCGCCTGCTCGATCAGTTGCTCGCTCACGGCCGGGTATAGACTCAGAAGCCGTTGATGGATGCTGTGTAACAGCACCGCCGTCCGGTTCAGCCGCACAAGGTCGTCGAACCGGCGCACGGCTGCCGTAAGGTAATCCTCCTCATAATGGCCGGCGTACATGGTGCTACGGTCCAACTGGGTGAGGAGCTGTTCCAGTTCCGCTGCGGCCTCGATCAGATAGGCGTAGGCTTCGGGAGCAGGCTCCTGGTCGGACGGATCGCGCCCGGCCCGCCGCTCCGACGCCCGATACCGCACCTCCATGGCCGTCAGGAGCGTGGAGAGGGTTGCCACGGTCTGTAATGCTACCGCCTCTGCGCGTTCCATGTCGTGCTCGTTTCCGTTCATACCGGCTTACTATGGCCTCTGCCGTATATAAAGCAAAAGTCGTTCCCTAGAATGTGAGGTGCGATTCCCGGCGGTGGCGTGCAAATGTCCGTCTACCGGCCGGAAATGAAGAAGGGGCTTCGTGGTGAAGTCCCTTCCAGGCCAGTTCGGTGAGAGCCGGGGTCACACTTCCAGGTAGCGCATGAACTCGTCGATGCGCTGGCGCAAATCATCTTCGTCTTCGCTTTCGCCGAAGGCGGCAACGACGTGGTAACCGTAGTGCTCCAGCATGTGCCGGACGCGCACCGCGTCGGTAACGTTGAGTTTGAGCGTCACGCGAATCGTGCCTGCCTGCGGGTCGGGCTCAGAGGCTACCGAGAGCACCTTGACGTCGTTCTGCTCGATGGTGTGTACGAGCTTGGCCAGCGAGTAGTCGCGCGGTTCAATTTCGAGTGCGAGGATGGCGCCCGTCTCCTGGGTAGAGAACATTCGGGCGAACTGGTCGAAGATGTCGTGGCGTCCCACGGAGCCGATGTAGCTGCCGTCGGCGTCGGTCACCGGGAGCGTGGTGAGGTCGTGGTCCACCATGATTTTGGTCACCTCGAACACGTGGTTCCCAGGGTGTACGCTCAGGGGCATCGGCCCGAGCAACAGCCCCACCGGCATGTCCGGGTCGAAGGCGTCGAGAAGCTGATCCTCCGAGATAAGCCCGACCAGCTTGCCCGCATCATCGACGACTGGCAGATGGCGTACGCGCAGTTCCATGAGCAAACCCAGCGCGTGCTCCACCGTGTCCTCCGGCTTAAGCGGCGGGGTCGTGCGGCTAACGAGCTGTTCAATTGTCATGATCTGCTCCTCCCGATTGAATCGAGAAGCGTTCGGCCATTCCTCAGCACTTCCGAGCGCCTAAGATCAAACGTGCAAGCGCCATGCCGGTTTGAAGAGAGACGAGGGTTTCACAGTCTGCTCGACAAGCCCTGATGGTCCATGTGTCATTCCAGTAGCAAATTGCGAGGCTTAGAAACGATATACGAAAACCGCTCACTCCTTCGCAAGCACAATCGGCGTGCCCTGTTCCCGTGGCAGTGACAAAAAACTATCCGACCGGGTGGACAGGCGCGTATGCTCCAGACGTCGAAACCAGGCGCAGGCGGGCGAAAGCCGCCAACGCTGGCGCGAGCTCCTCCGCTCCTTTCCGCTCGATGCGGAAATGCAGGCGGGCAACGGCCTGCGGCAGCAATCCGTTTCTGGCTGTATCGGGCCGGGCATACAGGTACTCTTGTGAGAGCACTTCCGCGGCGCTGTGGATATGTGCAATCAACCTGGCTTCCGTAACAGGGATACAGGCCGTTTCTTCGATAAAGTCCCCTTCGATCAGCGTCGCCAGGCGTTGCTTCAACTCCTCGATGCCGATGCCACGGAGGGCCGAGACGAATACCGCGTCCGGATACTCCGCGCGCAGGGCACCGAAGAGACCGTGCTCTTCTATGGCGTCGGCCTTATTGAATACCAGCAATGCCGGCTTGTCCAGCGCGCCCAGTTCCTTCAGCGTTTCCCTGACGACACGAATGTGGTCATCGAAGCGAGGGTGGGTGGCGTCCACGACGTGCAGGAGCACGTCACTTTCGCGGACCTCATCGAGGGTGCTCTTGAAGCTCTCGATCAGGCGGTGCGGTAGCTTGCGAATGAACCCGACCGTATCCGAGAGGAGCACCTTACGGTGTGCATTCAGGTCGACGGTGCGCGTGGTGGCGTCGAGTGTGGCGAACAGCCGGTCCTCAGCCAGCACGCCTGCATCGGCCAGCGTATTCATCAGGGTTGATTTCCCTGCGTTGGTATAGCCGACGAGTGAGACCCGTGTAAAGCGGCTTCGGCCTTTCCGCTGGGTCGCCCGCTGGCGGTCGATCTTCTCCAGGCGTTCTTGCAGGGTGGAGATGCGGTTGCCGATGAGGCGACGGTCCGTCTCGATCTGCGTCTCACCGGGGCCCTTCGTCCCGATGCCGCCTTTCTGGCGCGAGAGGTGGGTCCATTGTCGGGTAAGCCGGGTCCGCAGGTACTCCAACTGGGCGAGTTCGACCTGCGTCTTGGCCGTGGCCGACTTCGCCCGGCCCGCAAAGATGTCCAGGATCAATGCCGTTCGGTCCAGGATCTTGCAGTCGAGGTGCTTTTCGAGGTTACGGGCCTGCACCGGCGAAAGGTCGTCGTCGAAGATGACGAGGTCGCTTTTCCGCGCCCCGACGATTCCCTTGAGTTCCTCGACCTTTCCTTTGCCGACGTAGGTCGCAGGATTCACGTGGGCAAGGGACTGCACCACCCGGTCTGTTATGTGGGCGCCGGCCGTCTGGGCCAGCAATTCGAGCTCGTTGAGCGAGTCCTCCAGTTCCCAGGCGGTTGATTCAGGCGTAAGCACGCCGACCAGTACCGCCGTTTCCGTAGCAGAATGTGAGTTTGTATGCAAAGGCTAATTAAGCAGATTGGCTAGGTTCGGAGACCACTTATCGGGTTGATCCGTCAGCTTTCGGATGCTGCACCGATGCCGTTAAGTGGAGATGTTATTTAAACTTGTGAGCATCTAAAGAGGTCCCGCTGAAGTGTTCGGGTGTTAACGTGCTAATGTGTTCAAGTGGAGTGTAGGACGATACGAAGGGCAATTTCAATATCTCCTTCGTACGCGCTTACCCCCGAGGCTCGTAGATTCCCCAACGGGGTTCATTTCTCAAGGGCGGTTTTGCCCTGGATCTGGGGCGATGTGACGTCGAACCGGGCATCGAGCTTGGATGCGACGATTTCTCGGAAGCCCTTCTGACAGGATCTCGGAACAGACAGGTTCAACCGCCGGCGCACTCCCCGGGCATCTGTGTGGAAAAACACGTAGCCTTGCCGGTCCGATTGCTCGAACTCAAAGAAGTCCGACACCCGGCTCCAACTCATGGAATGTTCGGCGCAACTGAGATCGGTTACGATTCCCTCCTCCGTTACTACCACCGTCTTGGCGAGCCAGGAAGAAACGAGCCAGAAGGCGCCGGCGGTGACGTAGCCAGCTTCGAGCGCGACGTGAAGGGGACGACCTGTGGATGCCGCGTAGATCAATCCTGCTCCCAGCAAGACAAGATAGATGCTGGGCCAGACTGGCACTCCGAACAGGCGGCTTGCCTGCCATGCCATGAGCGCCTTGCGCGCGCGCAGGCGATTGGTCACGGTCACCATCAGGAGCAGCGTCGTTACGCTGAGCAGCCCGACGAGCAGTGTGAAATGGATAACGATCAAAACGTCTGAAGCAGCGACCATAGGAAAGGGCGGTACAACAGGGTAAGGCGATGGTACGCCATTATCGGCCTAAAAGGAAGCCCATCATGTAACGTGCCGGACCATTTATGCCAGTGCCGTTCAGATTATGCCGTCACGGTTTCCGGGCGCCATCGCCGGGCCACGAGCATCTCCGCTATCAGAAAGAGCAACGCCAGCCCCAGGAACACGTTCCACAGTTCCGTGCCGTACCGCTGTTCTCCAACGGCCTGAATGACCCGTTCGACCTGCTGCCCTGCCGAGCCGAGGACGTCCACCGGTCCATCTACGTGCTGGGAAAGCACCCGCCTGGCCTCTGCGGGCTCGAGGAGGGTCAGGTCGGACTCCCGGCGGTCCAGATTGAAGGCTACGCGGCGGAGCGTTTGATTCCCCATGCGGACGTCGTATACGCCGGGAGTATCCAGCGAACCGTCGATCTGCAGCAGCGCCGTGCCGAGCAGCATCCGCTGTCCGGGCGCATATTCCTCTCCTTGCGGTGAAACGAGCTTGGCGGGAGCATTTTCGTTGATGCCTGGCACGCGAAGCTCGGCGGGCGTTCCGACGGTGAACTGCTCGCCTGCGACGGTCTCTCCCGCCGAGAGATAGAAGACCGAGCGGTAGAGGAGCGGAACGAAGAGGCCGCGCGTGGGGAGATCGCTCCAGGCCGGATCCGGCGCGACGCTCATGAAGAAGGCGATGCCTCGTCCATGCCTGATCTCCTCCAGAAACGGATGCCCATTGCTCAGGCGTACGAGCGTCTGCTCATTGCCTCGTCCGGGCGTATACGTCATCGTGTAGTAGACGTCAGGGCTTTCGACCTGCGTTCGGCCCCGGCTTGCCGCCGTTCGGTCGAACATACCCTGAAACAAGGGGTGTTCGAGATCGACACGGTCGAAGCTGGCGATCGGTATCGTCTCGCCGCCGCGCGAGCCTGTAAACCCGCCGACCCGCCCGCCTCCGATGGCAGTCAGGAGCGCATTGTAGTCGGCGGATTGGGCGGTGCTGCTCGGAAATAGCAGCAGCCCGCCCCCATTGCCGACGTACTGCGCGAGTGCAGCGATTTCGCCGCTGGAGAGGTTACGAGGTCCGACGAGGAGCACGGCGTCGTAGCTGGCGAGGCTGGCTGCGGCCAGGCGGCTCTCGGGGACGGCCTCTTTATCGAACGCAATGCGCCCCTGCGCGAGGCCGGGTGAGAGAGCCAGATCGAGGTAGTCCATGGTCTGGCCCTCCCCCTGCACGACGAGCAGCTTTCGGTGCGCGGGCACGTTCAGGGAAAAGTAGCGGGTGTTGTCGAACGGAAAGGCATCATCCTCCAACTGCACGGTCCCGGCCAGCCAGCCGCGTTTCTGTGGGGTCGCGGTGAGCGTTACGGTTGTTTCAGCGCCCGGCTCCAGATCGGCGGCGGCCTGCGCCACCTTCTGGCCTTCCAGGTAGAGGCTGGCGACGTAATCCTGTACCGCATCAGTGCCGTAATTGGAGAGGGTGGCCCGGATCTGCACCGGCTGCCCGACTTCGACGATGCGGCTGGCGATCTGCACGTCGGTTACGGCCACGTTGTCGTACGTACGCCCCCCTACCGGCAGGACGTACAGGCGCGTGCCGTCCGGCAGTTCGATTCCCGCAGAATCCGTCAACGTGCTCCGCTGAAGGTCGGTGACGACGTACACTTCTCGATTGAGGCTGTGCCCCTCGGCCAGGACGGCGGCGGCGCGTTCGATCGCCGCCTGAATGGAAGCGGTCCGGTTTTCGGTGTCAATCTTGCCGATGGCATCCAGGGCGGCGCCGCGGCTGCGGAAGGCGGCCGGCTGGACGAGCCGGTCGTCGGCTACCGGGAGGACGTAGACTTCGTCGCCCTGGCCGAGTTGACCCACGATGCCGGAAGCGATGGCTTTCGCCTGGTCCAGGTATTCGCCCCCGCTGTCTCGGAGCGTCATAGATAGGGAGTTGTCCACGATCACCGCTACGGACGAACTGCCATGGCCGCCGAGCAGGCCGCCCAGGCTTCCCCGGAGCGTGGGGCGGGCGAAGGCGAGCACGAGGCAGGCGATGGCGAGCGTGCGGAGGGCGAGCAGGAGCCACTGCTTGATCCGTACGCGCTGCATGGTGGACTTCTTCAGCTCCTGGAGAAAGGCAAGGGAGCTGAAGTTGACCCGGCGCGGCTTGCGGAAGTTAAAGAGGTGAATGATCAGGGGGATGGCCGCAGCGGCCAGCCCGATCAGTATCAGGGGGTTCAGAAAGGCCATATGTGACCCGGACTACAGCGGCGATCCTGGCAGCGCGACGTTCGCATTTCGCTGCTACATCCGGGCGGGGGTGCTGTTCCGGGTTTTGCAAAGCAGGGTGCGGGCGCGCAGGGTGGCTGCACGCCCGGCGGTGATGACCCTGACTGCGAGACCTGGAAAGCGAAACCACGCCGAAACCGAGTATCGCCCTGAGACAAACCTTCAAACGACGTCCGGCGTCAGTTCTTTGACCTCGTGAATAGCGACGAAGGGGATGTTTGCGCGCTGGTTGACTTCCCGCACCGACTCGGCGGTGGGGCCCTCGAAGTAGCAATGTGTCTGCTGCGTTTCGGGCAGGAAGAAGCTGCGGATCCAGCGTACTGGGGTGCCCTCGCGGGTCATTTCGGCGGCGCATGTCTTGGCGCGAAGCCCCGCGCCGGCGAGCGCCTCGGGGGTGATGCCGGGTAGCGTACGTTGAACGACGAAGTAACTCATGACGACCTCTTTGTCTGGTAGGTGTTTGGTGATCAAATCCGTCTATTCCGGTTCGTACGGTTCGAGGAGTGCGAGCAGATCCTGGCGGCGGATGCGGAGGGCGCGCTCGCCCGCCAGCCGATGGGCAGGGAGCTTGCCCGAACGCATGTAGCCCCGCACAGTCTGGGTATGCACCCCCAGAAACTCGGCCGCCTCGTCCGGGCTCAGCAGTTCCTGAACCGGGGCTCCGGCGACGGGCTGTGTTCCGGCGCCGTCGGGAGCGGTCCGGTTCCGGTGCGCGGGCTGCCAGCGCGCGAGTGCGGCCCGCCATTCGGTTGCGGTCAGTCCGTACGTGTGTTTCAAGCGCCCCATGAGCCCATCTCTCTGTTCGGCGAAGGCGACGAGCATGTGCACGATCTCCACGTTAGGTGAGCGGTCGCGCCGCGCTATGGTAGCGGCCCGGTCGAATACGGCGGCGGCATCGGGCGTATAGGCGACCTTCGGGCCGCTCGCATCTGTTTCCTCGATCGGGGATTCCCCGAGTTCTTCCAGGTCGATGTTCCAGGGGCCTAATGCGACGATCCCGAACCGGGCGCTGGCGTGCAACAAGCCTGCGAGGAGATCGTCCGGGGTGACTTCCTTACGTGCACCTTGTTTGGCCCGTGCGATGGCGAAGCGCGTCGCCCGAAGGATCTCATCTGCTTCAACGCGCTGGTTTCTGCGCTCATCCATTCTAACCTAAGCTCAGTCATTATAACTTATGCTAAAGAAGAATCGCTCATTAGTCAAGCGCTATCGGATTTATTTGTGGCCGACGGTCCGGGATGGCGCGGGTTTGTAGCGTGTTCAAGTCAAGAGCGAGCGGCATTGCACACTTTGCACGTTTTTGTCCGTTGTTGGTGGTCAGTGGTCAGTTGTTCGGGCACTGGGTGTTGAAGTGAATTGTAACGGATCTTACAGTCTGGACGATGTCATTGCACACTTTGCACGCGAAAGGCAGGAGTGTTTGCGTGTTCAGGTGTTTACATGTTCAAATTGGGGGCGGAGGTGGTCTGTTTCTAGAACATGCATCACGCATCATTGCACACTTTGCACGCAAAGCACGTGGTTTTCAGGCGTGCAGGGACGCAATTGTAACGGATCTTACAGGTTGAGCGGTCTGATTGCACACTTTGCACGCGGGATGCGGGAGTGTTCGGGTGTTCGTGTGTTCGAGCCCTGAGATCGATGGCACGCATTCACGGGGTGACTGGCAGATCAACCGTCGCTCTGTCCCACCCATTGCCTGCCGGATCAGGGGAGTCACCCGGTGAATCGGGAGGGCCTGGATGGCCGGGAGCCTGGCACACCTTTTCTGGTACCTGGCCGCGCGGGCAAGATGGTGCAGGATGTCAAAGAACGGGGTGGGGATGGGCGCGGTGGAGGTCTGGACCTATTTACGAGAAGATGTTCGCCCCGGCAAGGTTATTCTCGTAACCCCCCTTTGGAGGCAGGGCTGTTAAGTTCTATGCAACTGCTGGGTATGTGTTTGCGTGTATGGCAGAAAAGCCATGTGTGGATCCAGCACAACATCACTCTACGACTGCCTGGCAGCCGTCCCCGACTTCCGCAGGGCGCAAGGACAGCGCTTCCCCCTGCCTGCCTTGCTCGTGATGATCACGATGGCCCTACTCAGTGGACATTACGGCTACCGCGAGATCGCGCGCTTCCTCAAAGCCAATCAGAAGGAGATCGTGCAGCATCTGAGGCTCAGCCGAGATCGCGTCCCCTCGCACGTGACGATCCGAACGGTACTGATGCACCTGGATTTCGACAAGCTCAACGAGTGCTTCCGCCAGTGGGCATCGGAGCACCTCAAGCTCGCACCCGGAGCATGGGTTGCCCTTGACGCCAAGGCGATCCGCTCGACCGTCACTGATTACGGCAACAGCTACCAGGACTTCGTTTCAATGGTGAGCGCCTTCGCCCAGCAGCAGGGTGTGGTCATGGCCGTGGCCCGCTACCACAACCGCCAGCGGAGCGAGATCGAAGTGGCAGCTGAACTGGTGGCTACGCTGGCCGAATCGCTTGGCCTGATGGGGGTAGTCGTAACGATGGATGCGCTCCACTGTAAAAAACGACCCTCTCTGCAATCGTAGAGAGCGGCAACGACTACCTCGTCAAAGTGAAAGCGAACCAACCCACGCTCCTGGCCCACATGCATGAGACGATCCAGACAGCCAAGCCGCTGGGGTGTTTCCAAACACACGAGCGGAGCCGAGGCCGGAGCGAGCACAGGCGCGTGGAGGTCTATGCGGCACCGGGGGAGATAGAGTGGCCTGCGCTGCGCCGGATCATCCACGTGGTGCGCTCGGGTGAGCGAGAGGGGGCCTGCTACAACCGGGAGAGCTTCTACGCGACGAGCCTGGTTGCAGAGGCGCCTGTCTACGCGGCAGGGATTCGGGGTCACTGGTTGATCGAGAACCGATTGCATTACGTCAAGGATGTAAGCATGCACGAGGATTCATCAGGCATTCGCTCAAAGGAGGCTGCCGCCACGCTCTCGTTGCTGAAGACATGGGCGCTGAGCCTCTACCGCCAGCAGGGCAATCGCTCGCTCAAGCAGGCCACAGCATGCTACGCAAACGAAAGTCAAAGAACTTCTACACCTGATCAGAACTTAACAGCCCTGCCTCCAGGGAGGGGTTGGTTTACGCTGTGGGTTCGGGGTGTCAGGGTACGGAGATGTTTTTCTGGGGGAAAGGTTATTTTTATAACCTTCTGGAGAGGCGTGATTTTGGGGGAGTTTGGCATGGGTTTTTTTGGGGTGTTTGGTGGTCTGGGGGATGTGGTTTCCTGGGAGATGTGCCTTCAAGTGAGGAATGTGCTTTCCCGGGGGTATGTCCTTCCCGCAAGGCGGGATCTTCGATTCTTGCTCGCCCAAGAAAGGACCAATGAAGGGGGAAAGGGAGAGTGGGAGAGAGGGAGAGAGGGAGAGAGGATGAGGGGAATCGGAACGCGCGAATCCCCTGTTGCCGCGCGCGCATCGGACCGAGCGGCGCGTGGGGGGTGGCGGTTTGTTGGAGGGGTGATGTGGCGCCACTCGCTCAACGCGCGGGGATTCCCCTGGCACAATCCCATGATTCGGGAGGACGGAATACCGGTTCTTTGGCAGGATGGTGCATTATGCTCCGCTGTTATCCCGAGCCCTTCGACTGGCTTCGGGGCAGGCTCCAC
>DASSAV010000157.1:0-4799 GCA_035699265.1 Rhodothermales bacterium | reverse complement strand
CGATACGGATTTCTCCAGCATCCGGCTGGTGTACGCCCGAGAGAATCTTGATGAGCGTGCTCTTGCCCGCGCCGTTCTCACCGACCACCGCCAGCACTTCCCCCTCGTGCAGGTCCAGGCGAACGCCTTTGAGCGCCTGCACGCCGGGGAATCCCTTCTCGATCCCCTCCATCGAAAGCAGGAGGGGGCCTGCTTCGCGTGTCATTTCGTCGCTGCCGATGCCTCGAGAAGGACCGGGTCCTGACGGGCATCCGCCTGGCGGTAGAGCGTAGCCGGGATCAAGGTCTCGGGCGTAACCGGCTCCCCGGCCATGTAGTGTGCGATCGCCTCGATGGTCTCCCGCCCGATCTCTTTTGGATGCTGGATCACGTCCGCATAGATACGCCCGTCCCGGATGTTGCGCCGGGCTTCCGGTGTGCCGTCGAACCCGATCACCTGTACCTTCCCCACTTTGCCCGCCTTCTCGATGGCGGCCACGGAGGCGAGCGCGGTGTCGTCGTTGATGGCGAAGATGGCGTCGAGGTCGGGGAAGCGCTGCAAGATGTCCTGCGCGACCGGGAATGCCTTGTCCTTGACCCCGCCGCCCGCCAGGTCGGCGACCACCTCTACGTTTGCACCTGCGGCTCTTGCCGAGTCGATTACCTCCATGAACCCTTTCGTCCGCTGGATGACCGATTCGACCTCCGGGTGGTCGATGATGGCGACTTCCCCGCTGCCGCCGATGGCTTCCAGGACGGCCCGTGCGGCCAGCTTCCCGCCCTCATAGTTGTTGGTTGCGACGTGGGAAACGACCTGGATACCTGTGGCGAGCGCGGCGATGTCGGCCGTGAAGACCGGGATCCCGGCCCTGTTGGCCTCGCTGATGGCGGTGCCCACGGCCTTCGAGTCGCACGGCGCCAGCACGATGGCGTCGACCTGCTTCACGATGTAGTCGGATACCTGGTTCTTTTGTTTGGCCGCGTCGAAATCACACGAGTTGATGACGATGTCGTACCCCTCCGCTGCGGCTTCCTCGCGCATAGCGTCCGTCACGTCCTGGAAGAACGGGTGCGTCAGCGTCAGCACCGATACGCCGATGACGGGGCGGTCGCCGCTGGCCGAAGCACGGTCGCTCGCGGAGTCGCGCTTGCAGGCGGATACGAAAAGGAGTGCCGCCGCGAGGCAGAGGAGGGCGGCGCCGGGGTGCAGGTGCAGCTTCGACATAGGAGAGAAGGGACTAACCTGGTGAATGAGGCCGAAACGAGGGCGCTGTTGTCGTGAGCGCGCGGCCCGAATGCTGCGCGGGATAAGCGCCGGGCACGCTGCAATGGACTGGAATCGCTAATGTAGGCGATAAGCCTTTTCCATACAACACAGGTCGGAGCAGGGTCCGTTGTGCAAGAGCAGGCTTTTTGCTATAGTCAAATCACCGTATTATAATGGCCAACCCCATTTCGGCGGTCCAGGCCGACGGGGAGTGTTCCGGTCGTTCGCCAACCCATCAGTTCAGCAAGCAGGAGACCGAAGGTGCCGTTGTTCACGAGAGATCGAGAGGGCCATACCAGACCATTAGCGCTGCACTGGCAGATTCTGATCGGCCTCGTGCTGGGGGTAGTCGCGGGTGGGCTCACGCACACCCTGGGTTCGGATGTGGTCGCCGTCGTCAGGGCGTACGTTCAGCCCGTCGGCACCATCTTCATCCGGTTGATTACGATGGTGGCGGCCCCGCTCGTCCTGGCGAGCCTCATCACGGGCGCGGCTTCCATCACCGAGCCTGCCAGCCTCGGCCGGATCGGGATCAAGACGTTCGTCCTCTATCTCACCACCACGGCGCTCGCCGTCACGATCGGGCTGGTGATTGCGAACGTCCTTCAGCCGGGCGCGAGCGTGCCGGCGGAGACGAGCGCCCGCCTGCTGTCGGAGTTCAGCGGGGAGGCGGCGGGCAAGCTGACGGGAGCCCAGGACGTTTCGGTCATAGATCAGATCGTGAATCTGGTGCCGACGAATCCGTTCGAAGCGCTGGCAGGGGGCGACATGCTCCAGATCGTCGTCTTCGCGCTCATTATCGGCGTCGGGTTGAGCCTTATCTCCAGGGAGAAGGCCGAGCCGGTCGTCCGTTTTTTCGATGCGTTCACGGACGTCCTCATCAAGGTGGTGGACCTCATCATGAAGCTGGCCCCCTACGGCGTGTTTGCGCTCGTAGCAGCGGTCACGGCGCAGTTCGGATTCGGCATTCTGTCCACCCTGGGCTGGTACGCCTTTGCCGTGCTGCTTGGCCTGTCGATTCAGCTCTTCGGTGTCTATGCGATCCTGATTAAGCTGTTCGCCAGGGGAAAGGTCGCCGTCGGCCGGTTCTACAAGGCGATGGCCAGCGTCCAGCTACTGGCGTTCAGCACGTCCAGCAGCGCCGCCACGTTACCGTTCAACATGGAAACCGCGCGCGACCGCCTGGGGGTGAGCGAGCGCATCGTCTCGTTCGTCCTCCCCCTCGGCGCCACGGTCAACATGGACGGTACGGCGCTCTATCAGGGTGTGGCCGCTGTTTTCATTGCGCAAGTGTACGGGCTGTCCCTTACCTTCGCCGACCAGGCCATGGTCGTCCTGACTGCTACGCTGGCCTCCATCGGGACGGCCGCTGTCCCTGGGGCGGGGCTCATCATGCTCATTATCGTGCTGCAGACGGCCGGGATACCGGTCGAGGGGATCGCGCTGATCCTCGGCATCGACCGGATTCTGGACATGTGCCGTACCATCGTGAACGTCACGGGAGATGCAGCCGTCGCGGTTTCGGTAGCGGCATCGGAAGGGGAGATCATGGACGTCGACGCAATCCGGGATGCGGAGGAAACCGCCCTGCAGGCCCGTTCCGCCATTACCCTTTAATCTTTCACCCTGATGCCGACGAATACCGCGAACAAGCCGGGTGGCGTGGAAACGGTTCCACTACCACCGCTCTCCGTGCGTCCGCGCACCAACTATCGCTGGGTAATCTGCGGGCTCCTGTTCGCCGCTACCACCATCAATTACCTGGACCGGCAGGTCATCAGCATCCTCGCCCCGACGCTCACCGACGAGTTCGGGTGGACGGAGTTGCAGTACGGGCAGATCGTATCCTGGTTCAGCTTCGCCTACGGCTTCGGCTACCTCTTCATGGGGAGGTTGATGGACAGGTTGGGCGTGCGTCTCGGGTATGCGTTCTCGATCCTGGGGTGGAGCATCGCGGCGATGGGCCACGGCCTCGTCCGGTCGGTGACCGGCTTCTCGCTGGCCCGCGCAGGGCTCGGGGTGACCGAGGGGGGGAACTTCCCTGCGGCGATCAAGGCGGTGGCGGAGTGGTTCCCGAAGAGGGAGCGCGCCTTCGCGACGGGTATCTTCAACGCGGGTACCAACGTGGGCGCCGTGCTCGCCCCGCTCCTGGTTCCCTGGATCACCCTGACCTGGGGGTGGGAGTGGGCTTTCATCGCGACGGGCGGGCTCGGCTTGGTCTGGGTCGTTGCATGGTGGATCATCTACCGGGACCCGGAGGAAAACCCGCGGCTCTCCGCTGAGGAGCGGGCGTATATCCGCAGCGACACCGACGAAGAGGCGGAGAAAATGGAGCCCGTCTCCTGGTTCCGCCTCCTGACGGTGCGGCAGACCTGGGCCTACATCCTCGCGAAGTTCCTGACGGATCCGATCTGGTGGTTCTATCTGTACTGGCTCCCCAAATTCCTGGACACAGAGTACCACGTGTCGCTCGCCGGGCTGGCGCTCCCCCTGATCGTCATCTATGGCGTGGCGGATGGCGGGTCGATCTTCGGCGGATGGGTATCCGGCGCGCTGATGAACCGGGGGTGGTCTTTGAACGCGAGCCGCAAGGTGACGATGCTCATCCCCGCGCTCCTGATCATGCCGACCATATTCGCACCCTGGGCAGGGTCGATGTGGGTGGCCGTCGCGCTGGTGAGTGTGGCCGCGGCATCGCACCAGTGGTGGTCGGCCAACCTGTTCACCACGTCGAGCGACATGTTCCCACGATGGGCGGTCGCTTCGATGGTCGGGCTCGGCGGCTTCGCCGGCGCGATGGGCGGTTTCCTCTTCCAGCGCCTCACCGGCTGGATCCTGCAGGTCACCGGCAGCAACTACACCGTCATATTCCTGATCTGCGGCACGGCGTATGTGGCCGCGCTGTTCTTCTTCCACCTCATCGTGCCGAAGCTGGAACCGGCGAAGCTCGGCAAGGCGTGAGGAAGCCTCCGTCTTTAGCGTGTTAAGCAGGTTCAGGTACATTATCAGAATGAAGCTGTCATCCCGACGAGCTTGCGAGGAGGGATCTGTTCAAGGCGGACCGGATTAGGCGATTCTGAGCCTCGCGTTCTATACAGATCCCTCGCACGCCCGTCGGGATGACGACGTCCTTCTGTCTGATCATCTAGGCCAGCCTGCTCCCCTCGGTCGCTCTCGGCGTCCCATGCCCGCCCGTTCTCCGTGAGATAACGCCAACTTGTAATGTCATGTACTGACATGCGAGGCATCCTGGGAAGCGCTTCCAAATCCGCCTTTACAGCCTGAATGGACGAATTTTGCGCCCCGATTGCAGTTCCAGAACGGTCCTGTTCCTTCAGCTTGTAATGTGCATTTGTTGCGAGATGGGGCTTGACTTTGCCCGCGTACCGGCGTATCATTTCGGCATCAGGTCGTGCGCGGCCTGATTCAATCGTGTAGCTCATTAGCATCGAATAGAATCGTGGCGGACAATAGGCTTTCATACCGGCAGGGCATGTGCGCGTGTTGTATGTGTTGTTGTGCATGCGCCAGCGCCTGCGAGGTGAAGCCGTTTG
>DASSAV010000156.1:0-9742 GCA_035699265.1 Rhodothermales bacterium | reverse complement strand
GCGTGCCCGGCGCAGATCTGCCCCGGCTGGGTCTGGAAGATGCGGCGGGCCATCGGACGGCATACCTGCCGCTCGCGCTGGGTACGCGAAAGGGCTTCAATTCCGTGCGTAGCGGGTTTCAGGAGGGCAGTGCGACCGATCTGGCAGTAGCGGTCAGTTACGTCTCCACGCTGGACCCGGAGGCGACGCGGCCAGGTTACCCGGAGGACCTACAGGTAACCTTCGGAGACGCGCCGCTCGACACCTCGAAGGCTGCTATCGGGCGTCCGGCCGTTCCGGTGCATTTCAAGGTCGAGACGCGGGGCGGGATGCGCCTCGATTTCAGGTTTTACGACCTGGACGGCGACGGCACGCTCAGTGCCGACGGGGAGTACATCGACATTTTGATCCCGGACCCGGACCCAGACGCTGCGACGGAGCGCGCCACGTGGCACGTAGAAGTAAGCCGTACGGCGCAGACGCCACCGACCAGCGGAGACGTGTACCTCCTGGCCGTAGACAATGCCGGTGTTGACGCCGACCTGGCGACGTGGCAGGCCGTGCGCATCTCGATGGGAGATTTTGGGCCTTCGGGCGTTTTCGACATGGGCCGGGTGGCCGCGCTTCGATTTGCGAACGGCACGTCGCCCACGCTGGACCGGATCGTCTGGTTCGACCTCGTGACGGCCGTCGACCACGGGGAAGCCGTCGATGGGCCCGCCGCTCCTTCGGACGTCACGGCGCAGGCGGGTGATTCCAGCGTCGTGCTCCGATGGGATGCGGTCGCGGGCGTCAGCGGCTATCACGTGTTCCGCCGGTCCGGCGCGGAGGCGCCGTTCGAGCGGTTGACGGGCCGGCCGACCCGTACCCCGAACTTCGCCGACCTCGAAGCGCGGAACGGGACTTCGTACGACTACGTCGTCCGGTCCGTCGGGGCAGACGGCGTGCAGGGCGGCGATGCCTCCCCGGTGACCGCCACGCCGCAGGCCGGCCTGCCCGATACCTTTCTGGACCTCGTGGCCGAGACGGCCTTCGGCTTTTTCTGGAACGAGGCGAATCCTTCCAACGGCCTGATCAAGGACCGAAGCACGGCGACGTCGCCGGCGAGCATCGCGTCGGTCGGTTTCGGACTCTCGGCCATCACGGTAGGAATCGACCGCGGCTGGATCACCCGCGAAGAAGGCGTCACCCGTGTGTTGAATACACTGCGGTTCTTCTGGAACGCGCCGCAGAGCGAGACCGACGAGTTGGCCACCGGCTACAAGGGCTTCTTCTACCACTTCCTCGACATGAACACGGGGGAACGCGCCTGGAAATGCGAGCTGTCCACGATAGACACGGCCCTGCTGCTGGGCGGCATTCTGCACGCACGGGGCTACTTCACGGGGGACACGCCCGAGGAAGATGAGATCCGCAGCCTGGCTACGTCCATTTACGAGCGGGTCGATTGGGCGTGGGCGCAGGCGCGGCCCCCGCTGGTGTCGATGGGCTGGAAGCCGGGCACCGGCTTCCTGAAAGCGGACTGGAAGGGCTACAACGAAGCCATGCTGCTCTACGTGCTCGCGCTGGGGTCGCCGACGCACCCCGTCGAGCCGGCGGCGTGGACGAAGTGGACCGAGACGTACGATTGGGAGACGCACTACGGCTACAGCTTCGTGCGATTCCCGCCGCTATTCGGGCACCAGTACAGCCACACGTGGATCGACTTTCGGGGCATCCGGGACGCTTACATGCAGGAGAAGGGGATCGATTATTTCGAGAACTCCCGGCGCGCGACGCTGGCGCAGCGTGCCTACAGTGCCGACAACCCGAACGGCTACCCGAACTACTCTGCCGACGAATGGGGCCTGACCGCGTCCGACATTCCGAACGGGTACCGGGCACGCGGAGCACCGCCGCCCCAGAACGACGACGGGACGATAGCCCCGACGGCGCCGGGCGGATCCATCGCGTTCACGCCGGAGGAGTCCGCCGCCGCCCTGCGCCGGATGTACGCGCGCTATTATGCCCGCCTGTGGGGTCCGTATGGTTTCCGCGACGCCTACAACGTGTCCGAGGACTGGTTCGACACCGCTTACCTGGGTATCGACCAGGGGCCGATTCTGCTCATGATCGAGAACAAACGCACGGGGGCGGTGTGGGACGTGTTCATGGAGGACTCCGACATCAAGCGCGGCCTTGACCGCGCCGGGTTCGAGAAGGTGCCGACGGGGATCGGCCAGGCGACGGACGTGCCGGAGGCGCGGCTCATCGCGTCGTCGTTCCCCAACCCGTCCCGGACGCAGACGCAGATCGACTACGTGCTTCCGGTGGGAGGCCGTGTGAGCCTGAAGATCTACGACGTACTGGGTCGAGAAGTACGGGCGCCGGTAGACAGCGCCCAAACGTCCGGCAGGCACGCGGTCGCGGTCGACACGCAGGGCCTGGCGGCAGGGCTTTACGTCTACGTCCTGCGGCAGGGAGATGACGCCTTCTCAGGCAAGTTCCTGATCGTCCACTGATGCAGGCTTTCGGACGCGGGGATGTAAAGACGCCGTGTTTTCGCAGCTGTTAACGACGCGAGGTGTTTCAGGGGGTGCGGGGGTCCGGAGAGGTTATTTCATCAGTCGCATCGCTCGTGTCTTGACTTCGTTTCTGGTAGTGAACTGGTCGTGTCTACTATTCGGCGCGGCCTGGCCTGATGGTCAATCCCACGCGGATCGGCGTGTACTGCAACGTCTGTTGCTCTGCGAAGACGAGGCTGTAGTCGGCCTCGACGAAGAGGCCGGCCTGTGGTATCAGATCGAACGTAATGCCGGCGCCGATGGATGCGGCGGGCGCCCACTCACTTCCGCCTGCTTGCGAGATGGTCGTGTCCGAGCTCTGAATCAGGAGGTCTGTTACCTTGTAGCGCTCCATCGAGCCCCGTGGGGATACGTAGAACGTACCATTGGGGGTCGGAAAGTGAACGCGCAGGCCGATTGCTGCGCCAGTAAAGGAGACGTTGCCCCCCGTTGCCCTGACGTCGCCCCGAACCTGGCCGAGATCTATAGGGAAGGCAGCGAGCGAGCCTTCGACGTAAACATCTGCCCTTTCGAGTACGCTCACGCCTGCTCCGAGCGCCATTCCGTAGCCGACGCCATGTCCGTTGCTAAAGCTGTGGGGTGAGAGCGGAAAGGCGGCCGCAGCATTCAGGTGAAAGACCGGCAGCAAAGGTTGTGCGGCGGCCGGCATGATGCCGAGGCCCAGCGAGAGGGCGATCAGGGGAAGGATTTTCATGGACGCGGCGTTGGGGTTTGACGGGGACGAAGCGGGCTGCAGGGATCGGCACGAGTGAGGAGACCACTTCGCTCCGCTGCTCACGACCTGAGGTGATTCAGGGTGTGGGAGTAAGAGCGTATCGGGGTCTGGAGAGGATCTTTCATCTGGAACGGAGCGAAGATACGTTCGCCGCGATCTCGCTCCAATTCGATTCCAGGTTGCACCGACTCGATTTCCGTGCCGGTGCCTCGTCGGTGCAGTCCCTGCCCGTCACGTTTGAAGGTTGAGCAGGGGCAGGCCGGTGGTTTCGTCCACAGTCCTGCGCAGGTAGCCGGGCTCTTCGGTAACGACGACCTCAAGGGTAGGGCGGACGTCAGCCTCCAGGAGGTGACCGCCGAGGGTCGATCCATCCGACCTGCCCAGAACGACGTGAACGTGCACCTTCGGCCGGCCCTTGTAGCGCGAGACGTTGCCGATGAATGAGAGCACTTCGACCTGCCCATCCACCGGAATACGGGTGTAGTCTTTTTTGCCGTAGTCGAAGTAGCCGAGGGTCGCTTTCCTGAATGCTCCGATGGCCGTGAGGTGGGCCGCATGGAGGTTGTGTTCCTCGGCCAGTTTCTCTATACCCGCAATGGCTTCGTCCCCTTCGTCGAAGACCAGTGCAAACGTGCGCTTGCCGTCTTCGTAGATCAATTTCGATTGCATGACATTCTCCCTCTTCGCGTTGGAATGAGACACCACTTATACCAAATCCGGATGATCCGTGCTCATTTGAACCTTTGAATCCACCACCCCTGTATCCCCTCCTGTCCAGGAGGGGAGCTTCTTTCCTCCTGCTATTCTACAAGGAATTAGGCGGACTTGGTATTACCGGAGCGGTATCTCCATTAAATGCAGGGAGGAAGCGGTTGGGTCGACTACCGGGGTAACGATGCGATTACGGGTTAATGATCGTGGCCGTGGCCGGGCCCGGCGTGCTGGTAATGTTCCAGGAGGAGATCCTCACCGAAATCGCCCGTCAGATCGCGCCAGACCGTGTGAATGTGGTTGGCGTCATTCTGCGTATTGTCGTACTCGAAGAGGACGGTAGGTCCGTGGACGCGGTAATAGTGCGGCTGGCCATGCTCCAGGCCGCCCGCCCAGGCGAAATAGAGTTTCTCGATCCCGGCATCCCGGATCTTCTGGTCCTGCTCCTGCGCCACGTCCTCGCGCATGTTATGCGTGTACTCGTGGATAAGGCGGAGCAGCAGGTCGCGTTGTGCCTGCGTCATTTCGGAGGCGGGAAGTCCGTCGAACGTTGTGAGGAGTACCTTACGGGAATTGCCCGTAATGATTTCGCGGGGTGCCTCCGTCTGGATGACGGCTTTCTTTAGCTGAGTGGGGGAGAGGCTATGAAGGAGGTTTCGGGCAAGATCCTCTTCGGCGGCGAGGACGCGGAGCCCTGAATATGGGCCGGTGCGCACTTCGGCGGGATTGCTGCCCATGAACTCCGGCGTGACGGCCATCAACTGATCCGTGACGGACGAGTAGTTCAGGGAGAGGTGGTGCCCTTCGAGCCGCCATCCCCAGGGCTGGTCGCCCGCCGGCGTGCCGAAGACGGAAAAGTAGTATCGTTCCGGGTCGCGGGTAGCGGGTGCGTCACCGATCTGTTTGAGGATGTCTTCCAGGCGCATGATACTGGTGGCCTTCAGGTAGCCCTGCGTGCTCAGGGCGGTGTGCATGAGTGCGTGCGCGGCGCGGCGCTGCTCCAGGGTCATGTCTGCGAGGGGTAGGCCCAATCGTTCTTTGGGGATGTAGTGCCAGTCGAAGCGCTCCTCCGAATCGAACGGGAACTGCGCGCGTGCCCGAGCTTCGGCATCCAGTGTGTTGAGAAACGCCTGGGCGGCTTCCCGCATGTCGGCGTGGCCCGGCGCATTTCCCAGGAGCGAGGGAAGGTCGTGTGTCAGCGCGAGGGCAATCAGGAGGACACACGAAGCAAGCACGCCAGTGGTAAGCGCGCGGCGTCTGGTGGGGGCCATGGCGGTAGCTGTTTCGGGGGAAGGAATGGCTGAATGTAGGGTGCGGGGGCAACAAGCGGAAGCGCTCTCGGCGCTTTATGTCCGCCCTGTCGACGATGGGTTGCCGCGATCCTGAAATCCGCGCCTCTGTCGTTATGTTTGAGGCCTTACAGAACACGAAGGCGACGTATGTACGTGCTGATTGTTACCTTCGGACGGGTTAGCGCGGCTGGAATACTCAAGGATCGTGCTGTCGCCTGGAAGAGCAGGCCCAATCACCCAACCCGATCTGCCGCAGGGCTGTTATGAAAGAAAACAACGACGCCGTAGTCTTTTCCGAGCTCCTGTCGCCGGAGGATCGGGAGGCACTGGCCGGTCTGTTCGAGTCGGATGCGGCCCTGGCGGAGGCAGGCCGCCAGTGGCGGCAGGTCCGGGCCGCCGTGCGGAGCCGCTACCGGGCGTGCCTGCCGGAGCGGGACCTGTTCGTTGCTTACGTCCTGCGCGATGCAGGGTACGGGGACGCGCTGTCCGACGCCGAAGCACGGGTGCTGGAGCAGTCTGCCCCTGCCATAGCCCGGCTGGTCGAAGCGCATCCCGGATTGGCGGACGCGGCTCGCCGGATTCAGGCAGATGCGGCAGTCTTCGAGCAGGCGTGGGATGCGTGCTGGCGCGAGGCGCATCCGAGACACGGCCGGACCGACCGCCGTGCCGTACCGTCCGGGCGCCGCACACGTGCGCGCTGGCCGTGGCGTATTGCGGTCGGGGTCTCTTCTCTCGTCTTTCTGGCGATCGTCATTTCGGTGCTCCTGCGGGACAGCGGCTTGCAGACGGTCCGCACTGCCCAGGGCGAGATGCGCGTGGTCGCGCTGGCGGACGGCTCGACGGTCAGGCTGCTGGGCGGGTCCGAACTCACGTACGCTGGTTCCGAGCGCAGCCTGGCCGGGGAGCGGCGGGTCAGGCTGGAGGGCCGGGCGTATTTCGAGGTCGTGCCGGGCGAGCAGGTATTTACGGTCGAGACGCCGACGGCGGTGACGACGGTATTGGGGACGAAGTTCGGCGTGACCGCGCGGCCGGAGGTGACCGAGGTGGTCCTGACGACCGGCCACGTGGCCCTCGCGCCGAAGTCAGCCCCCAGACGGATGGTTTCCCTGGAGCCGGGGCAGATGAGCCGCGTCGCCGAGGGCGCCCTGCCCACGACGCCGTCCGACGTCGACGTGACGGAGGCGCTCGCCTGGACGGGCCTGTTCATCTTCACCGATACGCCGCTGCGTGAGATCACGTCAACCCTGTCCGATGCCTACGGGGTGGAGGTTGCCAGTACAGAGACCCTCCAGGGCGAGGAAGTGACGGGCACTTTTGAACGAGCCCGGCCGCTGCAGGAGACGCTAGACGCCCTGGCGGCTACCCTGGGGGCAAAAGTGGAGGGGGATGCCACGCACGGTTATCGCCTCATACCTGCAATCTGAAACTTGCCTGAAGCCTTTCCGGTATCTCAGCTTCGGTTTGGAGGGGGTCGGCCCCGCACGTATCTTTGCCCGTTCGGCCTTTAAGAAACTGGCATTTAGGTATCTGTGCGGCTTCGGCCAATCGTACTCCTCTTTCTGATCGTGGCGGCGCTGTTTACGCGGACAGCGCAGGGGCAATCCGTTCGCATCCACGTAGATGACGTGCCGCTGGAACAGGGGCTGCAGCTCCTCCAGTCGCAGACCGGGATCGACCTCGTCTACGCCCGGCGCCTGGTGGACGACCTGCACGTTACGTGCCATTATTCGGGATCGAGTTCCGAGGAGGCCCTCGCCTGCCTGCTTCGCGAAAGCCCGCTCCGGTACGAGGTCGTCCGCCACCGGCAATACGTTCTGATACCGGGCGGCGATGCGAGCGGACCGCCGCCCGTATCGAGGGGGGTGATCTCCGGCTTCCTGGCTGATGCGGCGACGGGCGAGATGCTTCCGGGAGCGCAGATCTACGTGCCCGCGCTTCAGCTTGGCACCGTCGCCAACCCCGCCGGTTACTTCGCCATCCCGAACCTCCCCATCGGCTCGTACCGCGTCCGCCTGTCTTACGTGGGGTATCAGACCGCCCTGATCGCCTTGTCCGTGAACGAACCGGCGCGGGTTCACACGTTACACGCCGGGACGGTTCAGGCAAGGGAGGTCGTCGTCGAGGGCGAGCGCCTACCGGATGCCGACCTGGCGCCGGCGTCCGGCGTCACGCGCGTTCCCACCCAGATACTCGACGTGTTCCCGGCGTTTCCAGGGGAGCGGGACCTGTTTCAATCCCTGAAGTGGCTGCCGGGGGTGCAGAAGCCGGGCGAACTGAGCGGGAGCCTGGTGGTGCGGGGGGGCGAGACGGATGAGAACGAGTACCTGCTCGACGGCGTGCCGATTTACCACCCCTGGCACGCTTTCAACTTGATCTCGACGTTCCAGACGGAGACGCTCAAAGACGTGCGGCTCTACAGGACGGTCTTCCCCGCCGAGTACGGGGGGCGGCTCTCGTCGGTGCTCGACACGCAACTGAAGGACGGCAGCCGGACCGGGCCGGGCGGGGTGGCCGCATTGAGCCTGCTCAGCGGGCGCATTATGGTCGAGACGCCCGTCACACGGACGAGCTCGCTGATGGTTTCCGCCAGGCGCTCCTACATCGATCAATTGACAGGCAGGATCCATCCGGTCGTGGGCGAGGATGGTCGGCGGGACACGCTCCGCACCGGGTACCATTTCTACGACCTGAGCGGCAAGTTCACCCTCCGGCAGGGGCTGAGGCACCGGCTCTCCGTGAGCTACTACCAGGGGCGCGACCTGCTGGACCTGCGGCTCCCGTTCGACGTGTCGCTCGATTTCTCGTCCTGGCTGCGCCCGGCGGATCTGTACTTTGAAGTCGATCAGGACTGGGGCAACCGCCTCGGCAGCATCCATTACCAGTACCTGTACTCGCCGCGCCTCTTCGCCACGGTCACGGCCTACTACAGCGGCTATCACGCGCTGGAAGGCGCCTTTATCCAGCCGACCACGACCTCCACGCTCCAATCTCGCTATCGGGTGCGGCTGCGCGACCTGGGGACGAAACTGGACGTGGACTGGTATGCCGGCGTGGCGCACCAGGTTCGCACCGGGGCAGAACTCGTGCAGCACCAGTTTCACAGCACACTGGATGCCGTAATCGACCGATCCGTCAGCGCGATAGAGCGCCAGAACCAGGCGAGCGATTTGAGCGCGTGGGAGGTGAATGCATACATACAGGACGTCTGGCAGCCCTCGCCCAGATGGCAGGTGGTTCCGGGCGTGCGCGCGAGCCTGTTCGGCCGGGGCCGTTTCGTGAGCATCGACCCGAACGTAAGCGTCCGCTACGCGGTAGACCCGCGGTATCTGGCCTTCCGGGCGTCGGCCGGCACGCAGGTACAGTACATGCACCGGCTGCGAGACCGGTATTCGTACATGTACGACCTGGTGTCGAGCCGCTGGATTCCATCGGGGCCCGGTGTAGCGCCGTCTTCCAGTTGGGGGTTGGAGGCGGGGGTGGAGAGCCGCCCTGCACCCTGGCTGACACTCTCGTCCGAAGTCTACTGGCGGCATTCGAGAAACGTGCTCCTGCCGGAAGACGTCTACCAGACCAAGAATGGGCTGGAGGGGCCCGGGATCGAACTCGGCACCTTGCTCGGGCAGTACACGACGGCGCGAGCCCGCGCGTACGGGATCGATCTGTCCGCTTCGCTCAAGCGCCCACCGTGGCACGTCTGGGCGACGTACAGCGGAGGGAGGTCGTTCACCCACGTTCCCGCCTCGGGAGAATCCGGCTATTACCCGTCCCGGTATGACGTTCCACGCTCGTTCCAGGGGCTGGTGAACTTCGCAAGGGGGCATTGGGAAGGCACGGTGGCGCTGGAGATGCGGAGCGGATACCCGACTACGGTGCCCGTCTCGCGCTACGTCATCGGCGATCCGCTGGACCCGACACCCGATCCTTATCTCCACCGGCCGTATCTCAACAACGGCCGGCTGCCGCCGTACCTGCGGGTGGACGTATCGGGGGCCTACCGGTTCTCGCTCGTGCACGCCGACTGGCAGTTGCGGCTGATCGTCTACAACGTGCTCGACCATCGAAATGTGGTCAGCAGGCAGTACGACCCGGCGCAGACGATCGTGCGGCCGGAGGATCGCCACGGCCTTCCGCTCCTGCCGCTCCTCGAACTGGTGGTGCGGGTATGAGACTGGGTGTTGTATCAGTGAAAGGACGTTGCACTGCTGACCGCCGACCGCCGACGGCTGACCGACGCTCGTTTTATTTTGGATTTTGGATTTTGGATTCGTGTGGGTGGGGTCCGGTTTCGAGGCCGGGTGTCATGCTGGTATTGCTCCTGGCGGCGATGTCGGGGGCGGCGGTGCTGTACGGCTGTGATGCGGTGCAGCCTACGGAGGATCCTGTCCTGGTAGTCGAGGCGTTTCTAGACGCAGGCAAGCCGCTTCCGCGCGTGCGGCTGGGGCAGACGACGCCCCTCTCACAGCCGTACCAGGGCACCGGCA
>DASSAV010000155.1:0-3498 GCA_035699265.1 Rhodothermales bacterium | reverse complement strand
TCGTTCTCTCTCACCGCGAAGTAGTTGTAGTGCCCCTGCATCCGCCTCGAAAGCCCGCGGTGCTGCTCGCGCACAGGGTCGTGCCGGTGTTGCCGGCACCACTCCGCGATCGCCACGAGCGCGCGTCTCATCCGACCTGTCCGTGTCTTCACGCGAACGTCCCATCCGCCCCTTCGGCCCCAGTACCAGGTGAAGCCGAGGAAGTCGAATGTCCCGTTGCCTCGCCCATCTTCGTCGCCTCTGGGACGACGAAAGGGCATCAGCCGTGTCTTCTCGGGGCTCAGCCTCAGTCCGTAACGACCGAGCCGCTGCGGGAGCACCCGCAGGACGCGATCGGCGTCCTCCTTGGTCTCGAAGCCGATCACGAGTCGAGTAGCCCGGGGGGAATCGCACCCCCCAGGCCCTCACAGAACCGGACGTGAAACTCTCGCCTCATCCGGCTCCTACTTTCCAGCCTCAGGTTTCAGGCCGAGCTCCCACGGGACGAACAGCTTGGGCTCCCGCCGCGCGATGCGCCCCAACCAGTGCATCGACGCACGTTCTCGGTTACGAAACCTGTTCTTGTACTTCCGCCGCACCCACGCTGAGAGGGCCACGTTGAAATGCCGCAGGACCTGGAGGAACTTCGACCGATAGAACCGGCCGTAATAGTTCGCCCAGCCCCACAGCGTCGGGTTGAATGCTCGAGCCAGATCTTCCAGGCGTTGGTTGTTCCTGGTCGATGCCATCCGCCATCCGCGGATGGTCTGCCGGATCGACTTGGCGGCCGCAGCGCTGATCGCCGGCAGGAAGCTCACGAAGAACTTCCCCCACCGATTCTTCGCCCGCCGAGGTTGGAAGGTGTAACCGAGGAAGTCAAACGAGACGTGCTCGCTGTCCCCTCGTCGATCGTCGTCCTTGCAGTAGACGATCCGGGTCTTCACCGGGTGAAGCTCCAGACCGCACTGCTTGAGACGATCACGGATCGCTTCGAGTACCTTCTTGGCGTGGCCCTCGCTCCTGCAGTGGACGATGGCATCGTCGGCATAGCGCTCGAACGGAACCGCCGGAAAAGTCCGGCTCATCCATGCATCGAACGCATAGTGCAGAAACAGGTTCGAGAGCAACGGACTGATGACCCCGCCTTGCGGCGTGCCCTTCGTCCGCGGCTCCTCGGTGCCGTCTGGCCGCTGCAGCGGGGCACGAAGCCAACGCGCAACGTACATCCGGACCCACGGCAGGTCGGTATGCTTCGCGACGGCACGCTCGGTGAGGTCATGATCGAGACAGTCGAAGAACGACTTGATGTCCAGATCAATCACCCAGTCGGCACGCCAGCACCGTTTCCTCGTGACCTCGATGGCGTCGATCTGAGACTTGCCGGGTCGATAACCGTAGGAATCCACATGGAAGATCGGTTCTACCAAGGGTTCCAGGACCATCTTCACGACCGTCTGCGCGATCCGATCCGCCACCGTCGGAATCCCGAGGGCTCGGGTGCCTCCGCTTTCCTTCGGAATCTCGACGAGCCGCACCGCTGGCGGGAAGTACGAGCCCGACGACATCCGGTTCCAGATCTTGGACAGGTTCCCCCGCAGATCCTTCTCGAACATCGCCAGCGTCTCGCCATCCACACCCTCGGCGCCTTGGTTCGCCTTCACCCGTTGGTACGCATCCCATACGAGTTGCTTCGGAATCACATAAGGCTTTGCTTCAGGCACTGGCTCCTCCCATCGCTGGTTGGCCAGGTCCGTCGGCCAGAAAGTTGGGCCCCGTCGCTCTGCCCGCGTTACCAGGCTTCATCGCTACAACGAGCCCATCCGTCCCTTCGCCTCGCATCGATACTCTCCCCCTCACGGGTCCTCCGCTTGGAGTTCTCTCTTTGCATCGAGGCGGAAGGTTCCCACGTTCCGCACGAGAGCCTGCGCTGTGCTCACGCCGTCTTCATGCCGGTCACCACGCGAGCAGTCGGCAGGCACCCCTCGCGCTTGTCCCGAGCCAACGACTGGAGCTCGGTTTCGGTGGACGTCCCTACGCTTTCGACACGTCATCAACGGTTCACTTGCGTTCGTCTTCACAGCACATACCTGACGGGTTCGCCCCGCCTTTTCCGTCTCGCTCACCACCCCGGCCATTGGACCGGAGCAGCATCCGGTGGTTTGAGCCCTGGTCCTGCAACCCGAGCCCGAGGGGCCAGCCCTCATCTCTCGTGCAGCATAGCTGCTTCCATTCGACCTTGCAGTCTCCTTTCCGCGCCTTCGTGGCGCACAGTCATCCGCGTAACGGATCAACTTCGCCGCCCCCTTCAACCGAGGTTCCACGTCACGCGCGAACCACTCGTCGAGCGCGTAGTGGAGGTAGACGTTGCCCAGGAGCGGCGACAGCACCGAACCCTGTACCGTTCCGATATCGGGTTCGCTGTATACCTCTCCGTCGAGAACACCCACATGCAGACACTTTCCGACGAGCCGTAACAGCGACTCGTCGTCGATGCGCTTGCGCAGCTCGACCATCAGTTGCCTCCGGTCGACGCTGTCGAAAAACGCCTCGATGTCGGCTTCGAGAATCCAGGTGACCTTCTCCGTGATGCCGTGCAGCGCCTTGATCGCGTCGTGAGCGCTGCGGCCCGGACGGAACCCGTACGAGCAGTTCAAGAACACCGGCTCGTAAATCGCGGTCAGCAGCGTCGTCAGCGCTGCTTGCACGATCTTGTCCTCGGTGCATGAAACCCCCAAGGGGCGCAGCTTTCCATTCGCTTTCGGGATGTGGACCCGTCGGATCGGCTGGTGCCGGTATCGCGCCGTCTTCATCCGCCCATGCAGGCCGCGGATATTGGCCGCGAGGTCCAGTCCGTACTCCTCCTTCGTGACCTCATCCACGCCGATTGCGGCATCCTTCCGGAGCTGATGAAACGATTGCGTCAGCAGGTGCTCGTCGAGCACATGCGCCAGCGATCGCAGTCGTAGTCCCGGATCCTTTCGGGCTAGCTCCATTACCTTCGCGAGTTTCGGTGACGTGTCGGTCGAGATCGTCGTCTCGTTCACGGTTCCCTCCACGAAGTTCATCCGCGCACGGGCTCCCTTTGCTCTTCCGGGTCCGGGTGCGATTGCCGTTCCCCGTCGTCATCGCTCCTATGGGGCCCTCCGACTTCCGCTTCCCGTCCGCCTTGGGCTCCGATCGGCTCGTTGCTTTCGGCGTACTCGGTTCACCACCGAGAGGTCGCGGATCTCCCAGGTTGCTAGGCCGTCCTTCGTGTTCGTGCCGCAGTCATCCACCCCGCCGGAGGTCCCGTGGCCCTCCCGTTCTTTGGGCACGGGTCTGTTGCCTTCGCCGCCGTGAGAAGCAGCTCGGCCTCCGGGAATACCCATTTCGGGGCTGGTCGCGTGCGGCCCATCCACTCGTGTGCCTACGTATCGCCACGCCATCGCTGGCCATGTCGCAAGGCTCACTTCCGGCTGCGCGGGCTCGCTTGGCCGGACGGGTATCTCACCCCGCTGGACGACTCCACCGAGTTTCAGT
>DASSAV010000154.1:0-7801 GCA_035699265.1 Rhodothermales bacterium | reverse complement strand
ACGCCGCGCCAGGTACAGCACGATGGGAGCTATGAGGATCCACATCCACCACCCGACCACCATCCACACGGTGTCCTTCAGTGTGAAGTGTACCTCGCTGTAGACGAGCGAATACAGGTAGTAGCGGAGGACGAAAACGAGTCCGATAATCGTCGCCCCGCCGGCAATGACGAGCCACGGTACGAAGGACCGCCGCCGCCCGACAGCCGTATCCATTTTGGATTTTAGATTTTGGATTTGGAGAATGAGGGTGGGAGCCGGTGAAACGGGGTCGTGTCCTGGCGTGAACCTTCGGGTTCAGCATGTGTCGTGAACACACGAACACGTAAACACTGGGACACTTTACGCCTTGGCTCTCTACTCCTCAACGATCAAGCTGAGGCCGTACTCCCGGTCCTCGATCAGGATCGGTTGGGCGAAGTATGGGATGACGTACGTACCGTCCTTCTGCTGGCTCAGCGAAGTGAGGTCGAACGTAGGCATTCCATTCTGTGAGCGGCCCTGATATCCGAACACCAGGTCGGTACCGTTGGAGGAGTTGACGCGCAGTACGGCGAACTGCCGGACGACGTTGTTGCCGCGTTTGAGGGTAACCTCAGCCTCGCCGAAACCACGGCGGAGACGGAGCGTCGTGGGCGTCGTCGCCCGATACTTGCCCTCCACGTACACCTCGGCACTCGTTACTTGCACGGCCGCATCGGATGCCTTCGCCTTCGCCGTTTCGTCCGTCGCCTTGTTCGAGCCTGCACACCCGATCCACAAGACGAGCATCGATACGGTGAGCAGGGAAAGAGTCCGCTTCGTCATCATGGCACACCTGAATGGTTGAGGCGCATCAGAATCCGGACGCTCAGGACGCCCGCTGCGTACGTACCGAGCCTTTTACGCCCCCTACCCAATCGGATCCCGGCATATGAAGATTTGCCGGAGTCCCTCCTGAACACCCGAACCCTCCAACGCGCTAACACTCTAGAACTGCACGTTCACGCCGGCCTGGAACGTTCGGCCCGGAGCAGGCTCGAAGTAACGGCCCGGGTCGGAGTTGACCACCACGGAGCCGTTGTACCGGGCGTCCAGGATGTTGCCAATGCGGAAAAAGGGCAGGATGGCCGCCGAGCCGAGCCGTAGCCCGGTCAGCCCGGCGTCCAGGTCGAGCGTCGCATACCCGTCCGTCGTCACCTCGTTCGCGTTGTCGACGGGGTAGGCGCTCACGGCCTCCACCGAAAGCCGTGACCAGAACGGGCGGGGGCTGAAGCGGACGGCTGCGAACAGGCGGTGTTCGGGCACGCCGGGGACCTGGTTGCCGCGCAAAGAATCCTCGCGCAGCACCAGCCGGCTCAGCGTGTAGCTCACATCCAATCCTGCCGTCGGAATGGGGTCATAGCGCAGCGCTACCTCGACACCTTCGTGCAGGTTCTCACCCGTGTTCCGGTAGTACGCGCGGTCGCTGCCGCCCGCCTGGTAGGGCACGATCCCGTTGCTGATGTTCATGCGGTATACCGCCAGGTCGAACCGGAGCCGGGCTGCAGGCAGGCTGCCGCGCGCGCCGACCTCCACGCCGCGCGTGTACTGCGGGCGGAGTTCCGGGTTGAACCCGGCGGAGCCGTCCGGGCTGTTGACGAGCTCGGTCGTCGTCGGTGTCTCGAAGGCCGTACCGTAGTTGGCGAAGAGCAGTCCCGATTCGATCCATCGGGACGGCAACTGGTAGCCGACGCCTATCGACGGACTCCACGCGGAAAACAGGCGGGTGCCGGTCTGGTCGCCGTCGTCGAGCAGGTGGTCGGAGAGGGAGAACCGGATGCGGTCGGCCCGTAAGCCGCCGGTAACGGCGAGCCGCTCCGTCAGGTGCGCCGTCGCCGAGGCGAAGGCCGCCACGTTGGAGACATCCTCCCGCTGATCCACGCTCAGGTCGGCGCCCGGCTGCCCCTCCTCGTTGTTCATGTTCTTCCGGTCGTCCGACATGTAGCCGCCGTCCACGCCGATGCCCCAGTCGACGGCACCTATGCTGCCCCGCTGGCTGGCCCGGGCGCCCCCGGCCTTGCGATACAGGTCGATGTAGGCGAAGGGGAGGGGATTGGCGAGGTCGCGGATCTGGCCCCACGCTGTGCCGGTCAGCGTGCCCAGCCCGTTCTGATGCAGCAGTGTGGCGCCGACCTGCCCCTGCGTGCTCTCCTTGCCCGATTGCGTGGCGACATAACCGCTGCTGGCCATCCGTCGGTTTTGTAGCACCTGTTCCGCCGTCAGCGAGCCGGGGTGCTCGGTGTCCAGTACGACGAGCGCCCCGGTGAGCTTGACCTGGGTGCGGCTGCCGAGGTTCAGGTTCGAGTGGAGGCCCGCACGGGTGAACCGGCCCTCGCTGTATGCCCGGAAACCGTTCTGCCGCGCATCCGATACATACGCATGGAGCAGGTGCCGGCCCGGCGTAATCGTCGCCTCGCCGATCACCTGGCGGGCCCCGTACGACCCGGCCAGAAAACGCGCGCGTGCGGCGGGCGCCCGTTCCGTCGGTGCGGTCGTGAGGAACAGCACTCCGCCGGACGCATTGCCCCAGAACACCGAAGCAGGGCCGCGAACGACCTCGGCCCGGCGGACGAGCGCGGGGTCGACGATGTCCAGCACCGATTGCCCGTCCGGCATCGTCAGCGGGACGCCGTCCAGCAACACCTGTACCCCCCGTACGCCGAAGGCGGATCGCCACCCCATGCCGCGTATCATCAGCCGCTCACCCATCGCGAAGTGGCTGCGATTGCTCAGCCATACCCCCGGCAGTGCGTTGAGCGTCTCCGTCAAGGAGAGGCCCGGCTCCAGCTTCAGTTCCTCCGGCGACCGGCTCAGCACGGAAACCGCAAACGGCGCGGAAGCCTGCGTCTCGGTGAGCCGCGCCGCTTCCATGCGGACCTCCGGCAGCGTGGCCTCCAGCGTATCCTGCTGCTGTGCTACCGCAGCAGGCGCATGAAGAAAGCCGATCCAGGCAAACAGGCAGGCGCGGAAAAGCCACCGCGGCCCTCGCTCGTGGGCCGTATCGGTACGGAAGGCAGGTCGTCTCACGTCAAGTCCCCAGGGTTATACTTTCCTTGAAGATACGGACCCTGCGGAAAGCCGCGAAGGAGGCTGTGCAAAGATGGATGCCGCACTGACGTGTTCCGACCACCCCTCCACTAGTTATACCTATACCAGGCGGTATCCGGCACGAAGGCTGTCCCAATGCTGGTGTATCATGACCATCGCGAGCGTATCTAGCTCGCAGTAGCGCAGCAGCGCTTTCGTAAGCCCATCGCGCTCCTCGTCGGACATGCCGGTGTATTGCATCTTCGCAAAGGCCATAGCGGCTGCACCGCCGTTGTCGATTGCCCCTTCGTCTTCCTCGTCGCCTTCTGCCTCCATCTCAGGGAGGAGCTTGTAGGGATTGACGACCCTGCCCGTTTCGCGGTCCAGTTGCCACCAGACCTGTCCTTCGTGGTAGTTCGTCCCAAAGTAGGGCTGACTATAGGCCTGGCGAAGCACGTCGCTCTGGCCGAGCATGGCGGGCAGTACCTTCTTGATGCTGTTCGAGCCACCCATGTCCCGGTGGTAGTAGTAGCGCTTCACGAGATCCAACTGGTCTACCATACAACGCTTACCCTCGACACGCTCCTTTCCATCTTTCCAGTGGGTAATGGTCCGGATCCAGGCCATGAGCTCCTCGCGGTCGGGGGCATCGTCATCCGACGTTTCTTTCAGAAGCTCATGGATCTCGTTCAGGATCGTGTTCTCGTGGTTGGAGTAGCGAAAGACCGTACCGCCATCATCACCCAGAGCCGCACGAAGCGCACGGGCGAAATCTATGTTCGGCATACGCGCCGGCATGGGCTGGATCCACTCGTGGCTGTGCTCGATGCGCCCGTCCTCATGCACGAGGTGGCACGAGAACTGGAAAGCCATGTTCTGATAGGGGCGCTGCCCCGTGAAGAGTGGGATGGCGACAGAGGCCGTCTCGAAGTCGATGAAGTGCAGCGGGTAGGTGAAGCCGTCCATAACGTCGAACAGCGCCGGATCGACGTGCTCCGCCGGCTGCTCCGGATCGGTGGCTGTCAGGATTTGCAGCCATTGCCGCGAGGCGTTTTTGCCGGAGAGGTGCTCCTTCGGATCGACGTCTCGCATCAGATAGACACCCGCTGACAGGGTATCCGGCTTCTTGCGGAAGTCGTTGCCGATGTCCACCACGAGCGGCTCTTTCAGGTCTTCGCCGGTAAGGCCGAGGTCGCTCCAGCATTCGTCAAATCCGCTCCTTTCGCCCGGCTGGAGTGTCTTCTCCGGCACCCGGAACTCGCAGTTGCGGCAGGCGGGCATGGGCCGGGGATCGTGACGTCTGCCCTGTAGGAAAGGCAGCGAAACTTCTTCAATCCGTTTCAGAAATTCGGGGGTAGCGATGATCTCATGGACCGTGGCCGTGAAATCTGCCTCATGGAGCAGAGGGGCACCGAGTTCATCCTGAGAGATGTCCGGGTTTGTGAGCAGAACGAGCGGGTGGCCGTCGTCCCCCTGCTCGATCTGAAAGAGCGCGTTCAGCCCGTCTACAGTGGCCTCTACCGCCTTATCGCAGAGTACCAGGTACGCCTCGACCTTTGCCGTGGGCACGGCCTCGCTTACGACGTATGTCTGGAAGGCTACGTCGTAGATCGGCTTTTTCCACCTGGAGGCGATGCTGCCGTTTTTGTTGAAGAAGGGGTTCTTTACCGGATCATACGCCTTCGACTTCACCTCCTTGATCGTGATGCGCGAGCCGTCTTTGACCAGGACGTCCGTCCGGACGAGGAGCCCGTTCCACTCGAAGGCGGCTTCGAAGAGTACCACGCGCTCTCGTCGCATGAGCGTAGCCGTCGCCTTGAGCGCCTCCTGTGTGCTGCGCGAGTCCACGAGGATTCCATCGGGGTAGTAGAGGCGGGCGAGCGCTCCTACCTGGAAGCCACCCTTCTGAAGGGCCTTCAAAAAAGGGTCGTCCGTTGCCTTGCTGGGATACTCGCCGGAGTGCGACTGGAAGTAGAGCTTGGTCGGGCAATCGAGAGCGGTGCGGTAGTCGCTCTTGGTGAAGAACACGGTGGGCTGCATCGCGCGTGGCCTCGTGGCGTCGTGGAACGGACAGGCTGCGATGCCTCGATCCACAACTTCGACAAGACCATCTCACGACGACACCGAACGAACACACCGCAGGCGTGCAGCCTCCCTGAGTGCGTGAGCGCTGCACGACGACGCCCCTCGCGGGGCTTGTCGGGTGCATCGGCGGTTCGACCCCAGTCTTAATGTGTTCAGGGCATGTATTTGCGGTGGAAAGGGGAGAAGTGCGCCCCTCAAGACCCGGTTCACATGCTTTGAACACCTAGAAATTGGGCGACAGGCTTCCGATATGAATAGAGGGGAAGTGTACTCTACTCAGTAGCTCGTCGGAAGCATGTTCAATCTATTGTTTGTCGATACGGAGACGACGGGGATCCCGAAGGACTACCAGGCTCCCGTTACCGACTTGAAGAACTGGCCGCGCATGGTCCAGATCGCCTGGCAGCAGTTCGATAGTACCGGCCGCAGGCTCGCGGCGGCCGATCACATCATCAAGCCGGATGGCTTCACGATCCCTGCGGACGCAGCGAAAATCCACCGCATCACCACGGAGCGGGCCCGGCGGGAGGGACGCGAACTGGCGGCCGTACTAGACGATTTCGCCCGGCTCGTCTCTTCCTCCCGGTGCCTCGTCGCCCACAATGTGAGCTTCGACGAGAAGATCATCGGCGCAGAACTTCTCCGGGCGAAGAGCCGGTGCCGTCTCGACGGGCTGACCAGGGTCTGCACCATGAAGATGTCTGCGGCTTACTGTGGACTTCCAGGCAGGTACGGGCCCAAGTGGCCGAAGCTGGGGGAGCTTCACCAGCGGCTTTTCAGAGAGGTGTTCGAGGAGGCCCACGATGCGGGCGTCGATCTGAAAGCCACCGTGCAGTGCTTCTGGGAGCTGTTGCGGCGGGGCGTCATTACGCCGGAAGCACTCGGCGGGGGGCCTGGGCCGGTCGGTGCTTCGCTACGGGAGGCCACCTCTGCTTCTCCCGCTGCGGAGTTGCGGGGGTAAACAGGTTAAGAGCCCGAGCGATGGTGCCCTGAAACTTCCCCGGCGCATCCCACGTTCGGAGGCTGTCCCATACGGAGGGGTGGCGGAGCGGTTGAACGCACTGGTCTTGAAAACCAGCGTGCCCGCAAGGGCACCGTGGGTTCGAATCCCACCCCCTCCGCATCACACGTCCTCAGCGGGCGTCGAACGCTGCTACCAGCCGCTTCGGCGCCGCCTTCCGCCATGCCTTCTCTATCAGGTCCCGAAGCTCTGCAGGACTGACGGTTGAAAGGCATACGAGCACCCACGGGTGGTTGCGGTAGTGATCCGTGATGTAGAACGTGACCGGATCACCCTCCATCAGCGTCTCACGCTCGGATGGATCGACCCGCACGACGAGTGCTTCCCCGTCCTGATGCATACGGACCAGTAGCTTACCACCGGTCCGAAAGCCAGGCGTGCCGTACGACGTTCCCTCCTCCATTCCGGGAAACGACAGAATGAGCGTCCGCACCGATGCCAGTGTGAGCGGATCTGAACCGGGATCCAGGGTCAGCGACATGGTTGATCTGCTTTAGTGGCACAGGCTCCAACTATCACTCGTTACGCGGCCCGGCCCACGCGCACGTACAACTCCCACCGCACCCGGCGTCTGAGGTCGTCCGAGCCCCACGCGGTGCGCAGGTCGTCCCACACCTCGTCCAGCGGGTGTTCCCCGACGGCTTCCACGTACCGGCGCGAAGCCGACCAACTCGCCAGGAATCCGGCAACCTGGTCCAGCGTCCACTCGGCCGAAATCTCAAATTTTGGTGCCGGAATCTCGGCGAATGGGAACGGAAGTGTCTCGTATTTTTCGTCAACGTACCGAAACCGCTCCGGCCAGTACGCGCCGACGACGTCCCGGTAATAGCGTTCGACGATCCGATCCACTGCCGGATCGACCCGAAGCAGGTGGTATCCCCAGACGGCCAGCACGCCCCCCGGCTGCAGCACCCGTCGCACCTCCTCATAGAAACGGTCCAGGTCGAACCAGTGCACGGCGATCGCCACGGTCACCAGGTCTACGGTGCCGGACGGTATCGATACCGCCTCCGCGGGTTCGACCCGGTACGCGACACGCTCGCAGGGTATGGCCCGCTCGATCTGCTCCCGGCTGGCATCGGTCGCAACCACCCGGCGGAAGTACGCCGCCAGCGCACACGCCGCCTGCCCGTTTCCCGTTCCGCAGTCCCACGCCAGCTCCCTTCCTGGCGCAGCCCCCGCCAGGAAGTCGAATAGAGCCTCCGGATACCCTGGCCGGTACGCCGCGTACGTCGCCGCCAACCGCGAGAAATGATCCTCAAATGCCATGCTCAGGACCCATCAAATGCGTGCGAATCAGCCCACAGAGAGACCGGTGCATTTTACATTTCTGGATGAGTTCTACCCGTTCTCGGAATCGGAGTGCATCTTCTCTCACGCTCACCCCGGCTTTCGGGCGACGTTGTAGAGCCAGACCATGAAGAAGACGTAAGCGCCCACGCCGATCACAGTCTGGATCATACCCGCCCCGGCGCCCAGCGGAATGGTGAGCACGCCGGTGCTCTCGGCCAGGGCGAAGGGGATGGCGAGGATGATGCCCATGAGCGCCTCGCCGGTGATGAGGCCGGAGGCGAACAGAACGCCGCGGCCGGATTCCTTCAGGTGGACCACGTCGAACTCCTGGCCGAGCTGCGCGTGGTGCTTCGC
>DASSAV010000153.1:0-5146 GCA_035699265.1 Rhodothermales bacterium | reverse complement strand
ATTGGGTATGGCTACGGCAACTAACCGAAGGCTCAGTCCAGCATGCGCCGCACCTGCAGGATGAGGAGCCCGCCTCCGATGATGGAAAACGCCCCGCAGGCGATCAGGAAAAGAACAAAGAGTGGATTCATGGTTCAATGTGGCGGCATCGAAGGCCGCGCTGGTTGCCGGATGCCGAACCCCCGCCTCCCATCACACGCCCCTAAGTACCGGCACCCCCTGTGACAACCCTCTGGCACAGCATGGAGCGTGCTTTGTTCTTTCTTTTGGTTCTCGGGTTCGTTCGGGTGGGAGCGTGGCGTTGACCGTACAGATTTGAGGGAGTTTGGGGTGCGGAGTTCAGCATGGCAATTCTGGAGGTTGGCGCTGTTATGGGATGTCTCGACCTCGCCCGACATGAAAAAGGGGGCTGATGCGGAGGGGCAGTGCTGGCGGGAGGAAGTTGTTCGGATCTGCGCCGAACGGCCCACAGGTCAGATGGCCAGGCGAAGCAGGAGGTTCAGGTCGCGCGTGTGCCTGGCGGTGGCTTCGCCGGTACGGGCGGGGGTGGCCACGGAATCCCGGCGCCAGGTCAGGCCGTACTTGAGCTGTAGCGTTACGCCGGGCAGCGGGTCGAGGCGAGCCAGAAGATAGACCCGTTCGCCGCGACCGAAGAACGCGGGCGCTGAGAAGGTGTAGAGGAGGCCGTTTTCGAGGGCATACACCCTCGCGGCGTACCCGTCGGTGTCGAAGTAGGTCAGGCGGGCGTCGAGGCGGAGGAAGGGGTGCGGCCGCCAGCGCACGTCCTGGTACAGCAGCCACCCGGTTTCCTGCGGGGTGTCCGGTTCGGAGGCATAGACCCGCTCGATGCGGGCGCGGGCGCGAAATGACCGGCTGAAGGCGTACTGTGCGGAGAGCCGGAGGGAGCGCCGGTTGGCGGGGGCTACGCTCCGAAGGCTCCTTCCGAACCCATCCTGCACAGCGACGCCGCGCTCCACCGATTTCGTCCGGCCCTGCACCGAAACGTTCATTCGGGCGCCCGGTTCGTACGACAGGCGGAGCGCGGCATCGTGCCCCTGCGACGGCCACCAGACGCCGTAGCGGAGCCACGGGAACCGGTACTGGTCGAAGTAGCCGGAGACGGTCCAGTGCCGCGCCGGTGTGATTGCAATGCCGGCATATGCCCCCGTCTCGTTCTGACCGTCGCTGCGCTCTCCGAAGGGGTGCCCATAGAGGTTGGCGAACGCGGGTGGATAGTGCCGGGCGGCCACCACCACGTGGGCCAGGCCAGATACGTCCATGCGGACGCCGCCCGTACCGGCCACGCTCCCAGCGTCCGTTCGGGCCGCCTCCCCGAAGAACATCAGACCGCTTACCTGGACCGAGGCATAGGCGCTGAAGGCTGTAGCCGTCTTCCCGGACGGCGCAAAGTGCCGGTAGGGTACATCGCCAGGCGCGAGCGGCGCCGAGAACCGGTTGTGGTACCCTGCCACACCCGCCTTTACCCCGCGCCACGCATACTCGACCGCGCCACCCACAAGGGTAGTGGGCAACGCATTCTTCGTCCCGACCTCGTACGGGCTCCGGTGGAGGCCGCTCGTGCGCAGGCCGTTCCGGCACGACGCTTCCGCCGGGCAATCCGCACCCGGAGCGGCATCGCGCCGGCGCCGGGAGGCGAAGAGCGTAGCCGTGATGCGCCGGTCGACGGCGATGGCAGCCCCCACGCCGCGAAAGAAGTAGAACTCATTGCTGGAGCGATAGGGCCGGAGGCCCGTGCCGGAGCGCACGGGGGCGCGAGCCGGGTCGCCGCCCTTGCCGAAGGTACTTCCACTCCAGAGCAAGAGTCCCTGCCCGAACTCCGTTGCATAATCGCCCACGATCAGTGTTTTGAGGCGTCCGAGGTTATGGAGCGCGACATGCGCCGAGAGGAAGTCGTACCCATACATGTGAGACGCCGGCTGCCACCGGAAGACTTCGCCGGGGTCTTTTTCCAGCGTCAGGTTCACGTCCAGCCTATGGCCAGCGTGCGCCGACACGCGGGTATAGAGGCGGTTGGGGGCTTCCGTGGAAGGCAGCTCCCGAGTGGTTCGCTTCCCCATGCGCTGGATGGCTTCGGCATGCAGGTTGCGCAGTCGAAACGAGGACAGGAACCTGCTGCGGGGGCCGTGGCTCGCCGTGAGAAAGGGCCGGGCCTGTTCGAGGGCGGATTCGGTAACGCCTTCTACTGCCCGCAGGCTGTCGATGCTGTTGAAGCGGCCATGCCGGTTCCGGTACAGCGCGACGTTCAGGGCGGTACGCGGGTCGAGGCCAGGAATGCGGGCCAGTTCGCCGGCTGAAGCCGTGTTTACGTTCAGTGGTTGAAGCACGTACTGGGCGAGGTTTTCGGTAAGCCGCTCAACTTCTTCCTCGTTCGCATCCATGCCTTCGACAGCGGCTTCCACCTGGCTGCCGGGGTCGTCTGCTGAGGTCTGCGCCCGCGCGGTTTGAACGCAGAGAAAGAACCACGCCAGCCCGAGCGCCCAGACGCAGACGATTCGCCTGTATGATTCTGTGGTATCAAAATAGGCGCAAGGAGCCGGGCGAGTGCTAACCCCAGCGACCCCCACCACCCCTGTATCCCCTAGAATAGATGCAAACCACCCCCGGCCCCTTCCTTCGACAAGCTCAGGACAGGCTCTTGGAAAGGAGGGGAGCTTCTCGGCCTGAGAAGAACTGCTGTGCTGCATGGCCCGGGTTATTTTGATGCCATTGGTCTGTACGACTGTCGGATTATCACCACGCCACCTCGACTGACAGACCCGGCGTCCATCCGAGCACTTCATGGCGCTGGGCAGCCACGTCGGCAGCCAGGATGCCGGTTCGGATGCCGGCACCCACCGAGAACAATGTCGGTGCGGTGCTGATTCCGGCCCGAAAGGCCACGGCCTCGACGGGCGAAAGCTCCACGCCCGAGCGGAAGGAGAAGGGTGCGCCGATCTCCCTCCCAGCGTCGGCGAGCAGGCGCAGACGTGCGTCCGGTTCGTAGAGGAACCCCAAGGCGAAGGTTCGATCCAGGGGGAGGTTGAGGGACGGTTTCCGCGTACTCAGGCCACGGGCGGCCATTCCAACCCAGAGGTCCGGCAGTACCTGCGCCAGGAGACCCAGCGAGAGGGCCAGTGCGTGTGCCGAGCCATAATCCGGGATCTGCACCTGAAAGAGCTGCACGTCGATGCCGCCGTACAGCCTCCGGGCATTCCAGATTCCGAATCCGCGCGCAACGCCTGCGGAGAAGACGTTTTCGCGGTACTCCTCGAAGCCGAACGTTTGCGCGCCCAGGGCCAGCGTTCCCAATCCGGTCGGCACGGCCACCGTGGCGGCTCCGAAGCGCAGTTCGGCCATGCCATACCCCTGGCTCGCGAAGAAAGCTACGGTCGGGCCGTGCAGCGAGCCCCGTGCGGCGGGATTAGACCGGCTCCAGGCATCACCGGGCAGCGCGACACCGGCCCCGCCGAGCGCGGCGATCCGAGCGCCGCCTTCCATGGGCTGCGCCAGAGCGGTGGCCGGAGCGCAGAGCGCACAGAGGATAATCGCGAGCCGGGCAGGGGAGTACATTCGGGCGGAAAGCGTATCGCATGGTGCTGTCGTCGTAAAGACACGCGAGAGGCCTGGATATAACCCGGTATGAGAGAAAGAGAGAAAGTGGGGGAGAGAGGGAGAGGAAGCATGGAAGAGAGGAGGAGGGAGGAAGAAAGGGGGAGAGGATGAAAGGAGGAATGGACGGGGGAGAGGAGTGCGGAGGGGGAGGCGGGGAGGTGGGGGGCGGATACACGTTGCTGAAAGGAAACCGCTCAGGGTCTGTGCGGTACCACGCGGACGGACCGCACGGCTCCGTTAACGCCCTCCCGTACTCCAGAGCGATCCACGCGGATGTTGAAGTTTACCATCCCCCCGCGCCTCGGCGCTGTTCTCGGTTTAGCGACATTGCTGGCCTGTTTCCTGGCGGCCCCGCCGGTGCTGGCGCAAGAGTTCGACTGCCAGGCCCACATCAATTACGAACAGCTCCAGGGCAATGACTTCACGTTTCTGGACCAGCTCGACGACCGGATCATGGAGTACGTGAACAACAACGTCTGGACGCGGGACCAGTTTGAGGACGTGGAGCGGATCGACTGCACCATCAACGTTACGCTGGACAAGGCGCTCTCGCTCACGAGCTTCAGCGGCCGCATCATCGTAGCCATGTGGCGGCCCATTTATGGTACGGCCCAGTTTACTACGGTCGTCCAGTTTACCGACCCCAACCTTCAGTTCAACTACACGCAGGGCTCGCCGCTCGTCTTCGACCTGGAGCACTACGACCCACTGACGTCCGTCATCGACTTTTATGCGTACGTCATGCTGGGGTACGATTACGACACCTTCGACGCGTTCGGAGGGACCCGGTATTTCGAGACGGCGCGTCGGATTGCGGAGCGCGCCCAATCCGTCGGGGCACAGGGATGGCTCGAGATCGGGAGTGATCAGGGCCGCCTGAATCTCGTTTCACAGCTTCTCGATGCGCGGTACAAGCCGCTCCGGCAGGCCTACTTCGATTATCATTACGGCGGCCTGGATCACTTTCTCATCGAGACCGACGCGGCACGCCTGCGGGTATACAATGTGGTCGAATCGCTCAATACGCTCGTCCACAACCTGGCCCGTTCGTACTCGACCGATCTGTTCTTCGCAACCAAGTACACGGAGCTCAGGGCGATTTTCCAGGACTCTCAGATTCAGAATCAGGCTTATGCCATGCTGACGGAAGTCGACCCCGCCCACATGTCGGAGTACAACAAGCTCACGCAGTGAAAGGGAGAGAGGGAGTGAGAGAATGAGGGAAAGAGAGGGGAAAGGGCGAGGAAGTAGGGGCTGAAAACCAACCATCCCTATGTCCCCTTCCTTCGACAGGCTCAGGACAGGCTCTTGGAAAGGAGGGGAGTTTCTCTTGCTTGTACAATTCTATAAGTGAATAGACAGATCTGGTAGGAATCCACCTCTCGGCTATTTGCTTTTATCGGCGAGTACACGCGCATGGAGGATGCGGTCGCCTTGCTCAAGGCGGTCGACGTTCTCCATCCCCTGCACGACTGCGCCGAAGGCCGTGTAGCGGCCGTCCAGGTGGGGCTGCATGCTGTGGGTGATGAAGAAC
>DASSAV010000152.1:0-15915 GCA_035699265.1 Rhodothermales bacterium | reverse complement strand
CCGAAGCGGAAATACTGCGCCCGGAGCGTGGCCGGGAAGGCCAGCGCGAGCACAATGATCCCGATCAGGAGAGCGGTGTGCCGAAGATGTGGACGGCGATGGCGCATGGTGCCCGGCTTGGGGACTGGACGAGGTGACGGGCGCGGATGAGACGATCTGTAAAGTATCCTGGTTTAACAAGATACGGGCTCTTCACGAGAACTTGAAGCCTGGCAGTGGGAGGAGGTTCCTTTCGGGAAAGAGGGAAAGGGAGAATGAGGGAAAGGGGGAATGAGAGAATGAGAGGAGGAAAGGGCGCGAGGAGGAAAGGGCGCGAGGAGGAAAGATTGAGAGGACGGGGGTGCCTCGCCGACTCAACATCTCGCTGATCCTGCAGGCTGGTTTGATAGACTCGGTATCACTTCCCGTAATGGAATCGACAGGCGAGCACACGTACCCGCTCTGCCTCTACCGTATACACCAAACGGTGCCCTGTGTGATCCGCCGCGACCAGGCCCCTTTCAGCTCTCTCTTGAGCGGTTCCGGTTTGCCCGCCCCTTCAAAGGGTGTCCGTTGCACGTCAGTTAGCAGCCGGACGATGCGGAGCGCCACCTTCCGGTCGTGCTCGATCCACCACGCAAAATCCTCCAGCGCATCGGTGCTGAACTCGACCGCCCTCACGTTGTCGAATCCCCCGTGGCGATCTCATCCTCGGTGACTCCTAAGTGTCCGAGCACCTCCTCAAGGGGAGTGCCGCCCTCCTCGCCCAGCGCTCGGAGCAGCCGTTCTTGCATGACCGGGGTTCCAAGAAGATGCTCCGTCTCCAACTCCGAGGCGATTTCATGCCATACCTCGATAGGAACCAGGACGGCGGTGATTTCGCCTTCGGTATTGGCGACATACTGTACCGAAGGATCGCTCATACCAGTAACCTCATGGGATTCTACTCCGATCCTACGACCAATCCCCTGAGAGGTTCGAGGGATGCGTTCTGGAGAGCATTCATATGCGGTCGCGTTCCCGTTCCGTTGTCGTGTCGATTCCTTTCGAGAAGCCACGGGGTTGCTTTGAAGTGCGCAGGGGAATGTGTCCGATGCTCCGCTCAACCTCCGGGCTACATTCGTGTGGCAATGCTCGTCTCCGAAGATCCAGGAGTGCAAAGCAGGCGAGTATGCCATAAAGGATGCTAACGTACGCCCACGCCGTCGCGACCGTGTCCGGAGCGAGGCCGGCTCCGGCCGCGAATTGCTCGACGAAAAAGAACGGGGTGTTCACGGAACCATGCGCAAGGGCCAGCACAAACACGTCTCCCCGGACTTTTTCCAGCAGCCAAGCAAAGAGCAGGGAAAGGGCAAATACCGTGACCGTGAAGGGGATGAAGACACCGACTCCTCCGAACAGGACTGGCCCGTGCCAGAGCAGCCATACGGCTCCGGTTATCAGAGTAGCATGGAGCAATGTGCGCCGACGTGCCAGATGCGGCAGCAGCCATCCCCGCCAGCCCAACTCCTCCCCGACACCGATCATGAGTACCTGAAGTGCGAAGTGGGCGCACAGCGCCAGTCCGTGCGCTTTCAGGAGCATGAAGAGAGAGGTGGTGGACGCACCACCTAGCAGGAAGGCGACGTAACCGGCAGTGAGGCCGGCGAGAGGCAAGATGCCCCACCAAAGCGCATTCGAATGGAGCGGTCGGAGCCGCCTCACGAGAGCGACCGCAGCTTCCCTTCCGCCTGTCAGGTAGGCCGTTACGCAGGCTGCGCTCGCGGGACCGGCTACCACGATGAGGCGCGGAAGATACGTCGCCACCAGCGGGCCGTGCCGCCCGGCCCAATCTGCGGTAGCCATCATGAAGAGCCAGCCGCCTCCCCACGAGACGGCGAACGTCAGCGCAACGTAGAGAATGGCGGGGCGCCGCGTTATGCGGGCTTGCATGGTGGGCGAGGGCAACAGAAAGGAGCGCACAACGGAATTTCGAGTTTATCGCACACAGTCTGATCTCACGCATAGCGGACCCAGCGGGCGAGGTCTTTGAGGGTGGGTTTTTTGCCGTACATGAGGATGCCGACGCGGTAGATGCGGGCGCTCAGCCACATGGTGAAGATGAAGGTGGCGGCGAGCAGGGCGAAGGCCAGGAGGGTCTGCCACAGCGGAACGTCCGTGATCGCAACCCTGACCACCATGAGGATGGGTGAGAAGAAGGGTATCATCGACATGACAATGGCGAGCGTGGAATTGGGGCTTTCCAGCAGGAAGGTCATGAAGATGATGGGGACCATGATGAGGAGCGTGATGGGCATCATGAGGCTCTGGGCATCCTGGTGCTGCTCGACGGACGCGCCGACGGCGGCGAGGAGGCTGGCATAGAGCAGGTAAGCACCGAGGAAAAAGAGCACGAACCAGACGAACACCATCGGTGAGATGGAGGGGGCGTTCAGGTTGGCTGCGCTGAGAAGGGCCTGCTGAGAGGCGTCGGCGGGCAGGTTGAAGTCGGCCGGGTTCAGGAAGTGCGCGATGACGGCGCCGCCGAAGGTAAGTCCGGCGATCGCCAGGATGCACCAGAGCGCCAACTGTACGAGTCCCATCGCCCCGATACCCAGCACCTTGCCCAAGAGCAAGTCGAACGGCCGCACGGACGAGATAACGACCTCGACGACCCGGCTGCTTTTCTCTTCCATCGCGCCGTACATCACCTGCGCTCCATAGATGAGGACCGAGATGTAGATGGCAAAACCCATGACGAATCCTATCACCATCACCAACTCCGTGTTGCCGGCCTCCTCGCCGGTTTCCGTCAGCTTGACGGTCTGGACAGACACTTCATCCTCCACGATCTGGAGCACGTCCGGCGGGGCGTGCTGTTCGGCGAGCCGTTGCTGTTGGACGGCCCGGCTCACGACGTCCTGAAGGCGTGAGCGGAAGGAGAGCCCACCACTCTGGGACGAGTAGAACGTCGCGCCCCCCTTCCCCTCCAGGAGGCTGTCCGGGAGTATCAGCAGTCCGTCGTAGGCACCCGCCCGCACTTCCTCGCGGAGGATGTCCGGCGGGGCGGGTACGGACACGAGTTGGAGCGATTCATCGGCGCCTGCCTGTAACCGGGGCAAGAGTACGCCCGTCTGGTCGACCACCGCGACAGTCCGTTCGTCGTTCTGGGACGCGTACATCCCTATGAGGCCGGGCAGGATGGTCACCGCTATGAGGAGGACCGGTATCAGGATCGTGGTTACGATGAACCACTTGGAGGTGACCCGCCGGAGGAATTCGCTTTTGAGGACGATCCAAACTTTGCCCATCGTGTTCGGGTGTTCCGGTGTTCGAGTGTTAACGTGTGGTGTAGCGGTGCCGGGGTGTGGGCGTTTGGGAGTGTGGGAGTGTGGGTAAGGGGATTGCCGCCTCTCCCCTACTCTTTTATGACGGGGAATTCGGAGATGCGGAGGGTAGTGGCACCATATGGAATGAGAACAATGTCTTCGGCGGGCTGGTCGGACTCAATGGGGCTGTACGGGAGGACGCCGTATACGAAGTCGTAGTCTTTCCAGCTCGGGATGCGCTTGCCTCGGGCGACGATCTGTATGGGGGCGTTCTCGAGATTCCAGGGATTGGGAGCGACGGTATCGGAAACGACGACTTCAAAGGGCTGCTTCGTCATCAGGCCGTAGTTCCAGGCGCTTTTGGGGTGTACCTGCCAGGTGGGGACGCCGTACGCTTCGCCGGTCTGCTCCCAGTCCTCTTCAATGCGGAGCGCATAGACGAGCGGCCCCCGCTCCACTCCGGCCAGGTCTTCGTGCCAGGTACTGATCTTGACTTGCATGGGCAGATGCAGCTCTACCACGTCTCCCGTCTGCCACAGCCGGTCCACCTTCGCGACCGCTCCGGCCTCCGGCTTCGACCAGGACTTGCCGTTGACGGTGATCTCAGCACCGTTCGCCCAGTTGGGGATGCGGAGGTGGAGCGGGAATTGCACTTCCCGATCACTCTCGAAGGCAAATCGGATGCGGTCCTGGAAGGGATAGCCGGTCTGTTCCTCGAAGCGAACCGGAACGCCGTCGGCGACTTTCGCCGAGACGTTGCTCGGGCCGTAGAGGAAGGCGGCGAGGCCGCCGTCCGCACTGGCGTACCAGAGGTTTTCGACGTATTTGGGCCAGCCCTGGTGCATGTTGGTCGTGCAGCAGGGATAGCCGGTGACGAGGCCCATCTGGAGGGAGGCGCCGCCGTGCTGGGTGACGAACTCATGGTCTTTGCTGCCGATGTCGATCTGATTGGGCTGCTGATAATACTGGCGGGCCATGTAGTCGTCCTTGATCTGCGTCGGGAGCGCGTTATAGGCGATGCGTTCCAGGTGGTCGGCATAGTCCGTCCGGCCGGTGATGGGCAGGAGGGTTTCGAGCGAGTACATCATCTCGACGACGGTGCAGAGTTCGGTGCCCTGGATGGGGTTGGTGCCGTGGAGCGGCTCATCGCCGGAGAACATGCCAGTGATCTGCCCGTGCTCACGTTTCAGGTAGTCGAGGGCGGCATCTACGGCCTTCAGGTACTTCGGGTCTTTCGCCTGGACGTAATTGACACCGGGCTGCTTGACGCCCATGGCGACATTGACGCCGTGGATGGACGGGGGTTGTCCGTGGAGGAAGCCGTCGGTCCAGTCGGCCGTCTGGGCAAAGACGATCTGGGCCACATCGAGCAGAAAGGCATCGCCCGTTCGGTTGTAGAGCCAGTAGATGCTGGCCTGGTTCTCCCCTCCCCTATGCTTTGCCCAGTACGTCCAGTGCGCCAGCGGCTCCGAGGGGAGCATCTTTTCCTGGTACTGGAAGTAGCGGGTCATGAAATCGAGCACACGGGGGTCGCCTGTGGCGTCGTAGTAGGACTGCATGACCTTGAGCATGACCATGCGGGGCCACCAGTCGGACTTGTTATCGTTCTGGATGCCCTTCTCCCGGTCCGCCCCGTCGCTATCGGAGGGGCCGAAGAAGCCGTCGGGGCGCTGGCTCTGGAGCGTCCACTCGATCCAGGGCTGGACCTTTCGGATGAGGGTGCTGTCCTCGAGGATGTAGGCGAGCGGGACGAGTCCGTCGAGCCAGTAGGGGCCGCGTTCCCAGCTATCGCCCGTACCTCCGAGCCAGCCGTTGTTGGGGCCGACATTCGGGTATATCTCGTCGAGATGCCCGGCCAATCCGGTAGCCATCGTGTGCAACTGCCGACTGAGCCATCCTTCAGGCTGTACGGCACCGATGGGTAACTGGGCGTAGGGCGTGCGGGCGAGGGGGGCTCGGTCGAAGACGTAGTTCTGGTTGTGCGGGGCGGGCGCCGTCTGGGCGTATGTGGCCGTGCTCAGTATGGCCAGGCAAAGGAGACTTGCTTGTAAGAGTAGAATGCATCGGGACATTGGGGCAATTCGTAATGCGTAATGAATCATGCGTAATATCGAATCTGGATGAAGCGTACTACTATGTGTCGTTGGATCGGCTACTCCCTGCCCCTTTCCCGCCTTTGAGAGGACTGGTTTTGTCCAGGAGGGAAATCTATTTTTTTCTCTACCGGCGACAGATGCAAACAAAGCCATTGCAGTAAACGATGTCTCTCATACAGTTGCGGGCTGTGGAGCTTGTGCTGCCGCCGCCTGCTTGCCGACGACGCGGACGAAGATCTCGTTGAGAGAGGGTTCGACGAGTTCAAAGCGGTGGATCTCTTTGACGTTCTGCATCGCTTTCTCCAGGATGAGACGGGGCGGGGTGCCGTTCAGGAGGTTTATTTCAACCCGGCTCAGGCTGCGGGCACCGAGGCGGACGAGTCCCTGCGCCGCCAGACCATCCAGGAAGGAGGCATCGCCCTCGAAGTCCAGCAGTACGGTTTCGCGCCCGAAGCTCCGCTTGACATCACGGAGCGGACCCTGGAGGACAATGCGGCCCTGAGAGATCAGGCAGATATCGTCGCACATCTGCTCGACCTGTTCCATTCGGTGGGAGGCGAAGAGGATGGTGCGGCCTTTTTCCTTAAGCTCCAGAATGATCTCCCGCAGCAGCTCCGAGTTGATGGGGTCGAGGCCGCTGAAGGGTTCATCGAGGATGAGGAGCGTGGGGTCGTGGATCATCGTGGCGATGAACTGCATCTTCTGCTGCATGCCCTTAGAGAGCTCCTCCGTCTTTTTGCCTGCCCAGGAAAGGGCATCGAACCGTTCGAGCCAGTAGTGGATGCGCGCGCGCGCCTCGGAGCGTTTGAGGCCTTTGAGTTCAGAAAGGTAGAGAAGCTGCTCGCCGACCTTGAGTTTCTTATAGAGTCCTCGTTCCTCGGGGAGGTAGCCCATCTGCATCTGGCTCCAGGGCCCGACCTCCCGGCCTCCATAGAGGACACGCCCTTCGTCCGGCACCGTGATATAGGCGATCATCCGGATGGTGGACGTTTTTCCGGCGCCGTTCGGCCCCAGGAGGCCGAGGATGCGGCCGGGGTGCGACTCGAAGGTGACGTCGTCTACTGCGGCGAATTGCCCGTAGCGCTTGGTGACGTGGTCGACTGTGAGTATTGACATGCTGGGGGGAAACGTACGGCCGGGATCGGGTACCTGCGTCGACATACGGGTAAGCTAATGAAAGCGCCTGCAAAAGGATACGGTCCGGCGCCTTCTCAGCAGGATACGAAAACGGTGGACGTAGCGGGCGCCACCGTCGCACAGGCCGGGCCATCGCCTCATCCCGGATCGTTCATATGGTTGTGCAAGGTAGACCGCCGTAGGGTAGGAGTCTAGGAAAGTACGAGAGGAAGAGAGGAGGAAAGGAGGTGTTGATGCAGGCGAAAACGCAACCGGATCCATGCACCGTATTTTCCCAGAACCGGTGTCAGAGCAACTGCATGGTCGTCTGAGGGATCGGGATGAGGTAATGGTGCTCGAAGACGTCCTCATGTACGCCGAACTGGCCTGTTCCCCGGAAGTCGACGGCAACGTAGGGTCCGACGACGCGCTTGACTTCACCGATGCCGTAGAATGACGGCATCGGGCCGTAGTAGACCAACTCTCCCAGCCGCAGATCTTTGCGGCGGCGCGCCCGGCGGTGAAACGCCGGCACGACGGGCAAGAGCTCGAGGCGGTATGAGGGAGGTCTGTGTTTCACGGCATCCGTAGTGCTGCTGCCCTTCTGCGGGCCTGGCCTATAACTTAATAAAAACGTTGAAGGTTCGCTCTGGATCAGGAGACGAGGAATGGAGGAAAGGAGGAGAGGGGGTTCGGGAAAGGGAGAGAGGACGAAAGGAGGAGAGGGAGAATGGGAGAGAGGACGAAAGGAAGAGAGGGAGAATGGGAGAGAGTGGGTCGGTTGGTGGTGCTGGGCTCATCTGAATGGAAAAGGGCTGTGCTGGCGGCAGCACAGCCCCTGCGGGTCTGACGGAAAGTGGAGTGCGGTTAGAGTTTTCTGAGCGTCACGTTGCCGACGCCTGTGCGCATACGGAGGGCAGGGCCGCCGCCGTTGATGCTGCCCTCGCACGTTTTCCGCATGAAGGAACCCTCGATCTTGAGCGGGAAGTCGGTGGACAGAGAGCCTATGCTGGCAGAGGCATCCACATCCATTCCGATCTGATGCCCGACGAAGACCGTGATGTTGCCCGCGCCGGACTCCAAATGAGAATCGGCTCTCGGCTGGCCGGCGATTTCTGCCGTGACGTTACCGGCTCCGGTACGTACTTCCAGGGCTCCCTGAATACCCTTCAGATCTACGTTTCCAGCCCCGGTATTGATTTCAATCCTCCCCGTCGCCTGATTGACGACCACGTTACCCGAGCCGGAGGTGAGTTCCGTTGTTCCTCGTATGGAGGTCAGTTTCAGGTTTCCTGCTCCGGTGCTGCCGCTGACGTTTCCCTGAAGGTTCGTGATCTCGATATTGCCGGCGCCACTGGTGAAGTCCACGTTGTAGCGATCGGGAACGCGGACGAACACGCGCACGCGGAGCTTGCTGTGGTCGCGCCAGCGGCCCCAGGTCGAACCGGCCTCGTCATAGCGGCCCTTTACGTATACATCGCCCTCGCGCTGCTCTAAGGAGACGCTGTGCCGTTTAAACATGTCCGCGGCGTCGGAGCGGTCGTTGGTTTCCGCGATGCGTTCGACCTCGACGAGCACCTCGTTTCCCTGGGCCGAGGTCACCTGCACATCTCCATGGTCGATGTCGATGTGGAGTGTGCCTCCGGGTCGTACTTTGAAAGTCTCCTTGATGGTATCGCGCAGGTCCTGCGCATTTCCGGTGGCGGAGCCCAGAAGGAGTGGTACGAGGAGCAGGAATGCGCTCGCCAGACGATGGGTCTTCAAATGCTTCATTTTCGCGTAGGGCATAGGTTCGCTGACCCGGCGCTACGGAAAAGCGGGTTGGAAGTTGCGCGGGAAGCGTGAAGCATTTTCCACGATGCGGCAGGGAGCGCCTGCCGACAGTGGGCCCACGAGCGGCGTGCCCATACGAACGTCAGGGGACGGGCGTTTCGGCGGGGGCTTCTGGCACAGGCACCGGAGGAGCGACCAGGCCCTGCGCAGCGCTATCGGAGGATGGTGCGCCCGGGCCGATCATCGTACGGTGCGTGCCGCTCACACCGACAAGCTCGACGCGGGAGACCCCCTGCTGCTGCGGCACGGAGATGCCGAACGTCCACACGTCCCCGGGCTGTACTTCGCTCGTAGAATCGCGGGCGGTGCCGACCATGCGTCCGCCGCTATCATACAGGTTGAAGGCCACCTGCACGTTCACGTAGCCCTCGTCCGCGTTATTCATGACGGATCCCGAGATACGGTCGGTCTGCTTGTCGAGCGCATAGCCGACGAGCACCAGGTCGGAATCGGACGCCGTCATTTCGCTGGTGCCCTCCCTCGCCGCCGGCTCACCGGGCTGGCCGGGCGTGCGGTCGTTTTCGGTCCGGCATCCCAGGAGGGTTCCGCCGAGAAGGAGCGCTGAGACGAGCGAGAGAACGTATATCGATCGCATGGCGGTGTTGGATGCTGATAGACACTGGCGCCGGGGCCGTGGACGATCCGGCAGAGAAACGCGGAGGCGCCGGTACTTGTTGGCGCCCGCACATGGTTGTTACACGAGCGATCGAGTGTTTGGGTATTCGAGTATTCACGGGGACCGCGGAAGAGAAAGGGGGTAGATGGTCCGGTATAGCACCCTTTAGCGTGGGGCGGGAGCGAGACGGTAGTTTCGGCCGCGTATCCATACGACGATGGTGGGGACGACGAAGAGCGTAATCGGGGTGGAGAGCGCAAGGCCGCCGATGACGGCCAGGGCGAGCGGGCGCTGCAGTTCGGCACCGGCACCGATGCCGAGCGCGAGCGGCAGGAGGCCGAAGAGCGTGCAGAGCGTGGTCATCAGGATGGGCCGCAGCCGTATCCGGGCGGCCGCTCGAATGGCCGGTTCCAGCGCTTCTCCCTCATAGCGCATCCGGCGATGCGTGAAGTCGAGCAGGATGATCCCGTTCTTGACGATGAGCCCCACCAGCAAGATCATGCCCATGAGAGACGACACGTTCAGTTGCGTCCCGGTGAGGAGCAGCAACACAAGCGCACCCACGAAGGACAATGGCGCCGCGAGGAGAATCACGAGCGGCTCGACGAACGACTCGAACTGGATCAACATGACTGCGACCACGCACACGGCAGCGAGTGCCAGCACCAGCAACATGCTTCGGAAAGCGTCCTGCTGACCGGCGTACTGTCCCCCGATCTCAAGGCGCACCCCCGGCGGGGTGGGATCGCCGGAAAGCACCTTCTTCACATCGTCCATCACCTTTCCGAGCGAGCGGCCTTCTACTCCGGCCGTGATCGCGATCATCTGGCGCTGGTTTTCCCGCAGGAGCTCTGCGGCGGACGATGTATCGCGGAAAGAAGCCACTGCGGAAAGCGGCGTGGGCGTCGTGCTCGCCGCTCCATAAACCGGGATGGCGCCGAGGCGATACGGATCGAACCGCACGATGTCGGGCGCATGCACACGGACCCCAACGGAACGCTCTCCGGTGTGTATTTCCCCCGCGTCTACCCCGAGCAGGGCTCCCTGCACCTGCATCGCGACGTCTTCGGGCGTGAGCCCTATGCGTCCCGCCGCTACAGGGTTTACCCGCATCATCAACTCCGGAGCGGGATCCGCCACCCCATCGAAGAGATCCACCACACCCGGGATTTGCTCCAGAATGGGCGCGATCCGCTCCGCGTATGATTCCAATTGCGGTCTACTATCGCCATATAGTTTAATTTCAATCGGATCTGCCGTTCCCGCGAGATCATTGAGGAGGTCTGAGAGCAGCTCTACGAACTCGATTTGCATCTGTGGGACGGCGCGGTTGATGCGCTCGCGGGCGCTCTCGATGACCGCGAATATATCGCGCGAACGCTCGCTGGCTGGCTTCAGGCGCGCCACGAGATCCCCCGTATTCTGTTCCGTGGCGAAGAGTCCCATTTCCGCCCCCGTGCGCCGGGCGGTGGCGACGATCTCCGGCGTGGAGGCCAGAATCCCCTCCACGATGCGAAGTTGGCGGTCGGTCTCGGCGAGCGTGGTGCCGGTCGGCGTGAAGTAATCCAGCACGAAAGCACCCTCGTCGATGACCGGCAGAAAGCCGGTTCCGATGAACCGTTGGGCCAGATAGCCGCCCACACAGAGGAGCACGACAAGGGTGAGGAGTGCGCGGCGATGGTGAAGCGCGGTCCCCAGTGTGCGGGAGTAGCTGCCCTCCACACGTTCCAGTCCCCGGCCAATCGCAGCCCCGAAGCCGCGCCAGCCTCCGGCTGTGTGGGTTCGCTCGTCCAGATCTTCTCTTTCGGCCTCTACGAACTGGTCGGCCAGTAGCGGAACCAGGGTGAGCGCCAGCACGAGCGAGACGAGAACGGCGGTGACCAGGGTTACGGAGAGGGCTACGAAGAATTGCCCTACCACGCCCTGCAATAATCCGAGCGGGAGAAATACCACGACTGTCGTCAGGGTCGACGTCGTGACGGGCCAGACGAGCTCGGCGACAGCATCCCGTATGGCGACGTGGCGATCCGGCGCCAGGGCGAGGTGGCGCGCGATGTTCTCCGTAACCACGACCGCATCGTCAATGACGAGTCCGATGGCGATGGCCATGCCTCCGAGGCTCATGAGGTTGAAGCTGGCCCCCAGCAGCTTCATGACGAAGACGGTGATGGCCAGGGTGAGGGGAATGGCGGCTGCACTGATGGCGGTGATGCGGCCCTCGCGGAGGAATACGAGCAGCACGATTACAGCCAGGATGGCCCCGATCAGCATGGCATCGCGAACGGACCCGACGGCCTCCCGCACGAGGGCCGCCTGGTCATAGACGAGTGCTACGTGAACATCCGGCGGGAACGACTTCTCGAGTGCGGCCATCGTACGCGCTACGGTGTCGGCGACGGCCAGCGTGTTTCCACCGGCCTGGCGAGAGACGTTGATGAGGGCGGCGGGGCGCCCGTCGCCGCGAATCAGGCTGACGCGATCCGCCGCGCCAATTTGAACCGTAGCGAGGTCGCGCACGTGCAGGGTGCCTTTTACGACCACATTGCCGACATCCTCTTCACTGTGAGCCTCCCGGTCCATCAGGACGAGATAGTGCCTGTAGTCGCGGTCCGCTCTCCCGACCGCCTCCACCCCCAGAGCGTTGCGGATAGCCGATGCCAAGTCGCCGTAGCTGAGTCCGGCCGTCGCGAGGCGGGTCGGGTCAGCGACGACTTCGATCTGCCGTACCTCGCTTCCCTGCACCTCGATACGGCCAATTCCGGGGATACCGGCCAGCGCGGGGCGGACCTGATAGCGCGCAAGGTCATAGAGCTGCGCGGCGTCTTCGCCCGTCAGGCTGTAGGTGAGAATGGGGAACAAGGATGGGAGCATGCGTTCCGTCTCTATTTCCAGTCCGGCGGGCAGATCCGAACGCGCCTGATTGACGCGGGCTTCCACCCGCTGCAAGGCCGTCGTCATCTCCGTTCCCGGAGCGAAGTCGAGCGAGAGCTCCGAGGCGCCCCTTATCGAGCGTGATCGCAGGCGAACCAGTCCGGGGACCACGCCTACGGCCTCTTCCAGCGGGCGCGTGACGCTGAAGACCTGCTGGCGCGCGCCGAAGGCCGTGCCTTGGGCGACGATAGTGATGCGGGAGAAGTTGAGTTCGGGGTAGATGGATGAGGGAAGCGTGAGAGCGGCGCCGATTCCGGCCGCACTCAGTAGGGCTACGGACAGGTAGACGAAGCGACGCTGCCGGACGAGAACGTCGAAGAGCTTCATGGGCTGCGGGGCTGCGGCTGGACGTGGGCGCCGTCGGTCATTCCGTAGGCACCGCTGGTGACGACGACCTCCCCGCCTGTGAGGCCGGAGGTGACTTCGGCAATCGCCTCGTTGCGGCCGCCGACCGTCACGGGAACGACATGCGCGGTACTGTCGCTGCTCACTGTAAAGACCTGCATACCCTCGTCCACTGGAACGAGCGCCGCAACCGGCACGACGACCGCGTGCTCGTGGCTCGCTACCACGATACGACCCGAAACGGTTTCACCGACACGCAAGGGCCGGCTGGCGCGCACGGTAGCACGTACCGGCACGCTGCCGGTAGTCGAGTCAATCGCCGCACTGATGCCGTGCACGATACCCGTGCCCACTGGCTGTGCCCCGGAGCCCACCCCAGAGGTAAGGTGGATGACATCTCCGGGTGCAACCTTCGCTGCATCATCCGGTGAAAGGTGAAACAGCACTTCCAGCGTGGTCGGATCCACGATCTCCACGAGCGGCTGGTTGGCATCTACGGACTGCGAGAGCGTGGCATTCACGGCTGTAACGACCCCATTTATAGGCGACCGTATCACCGAAAGGGACTGAAGCCGCTGCGCCTCGGCGAGCGAGGCACGTGCCTGCGCGAGATCTGAAGCAGCGGTTTCCTCGTCCTTGCGCGGCAGGATGCCCTCTTTCACCAGCCGTTCGGCCCGATCATACGCCTGCTGTGCCGCCGTGTAGGCAGCCTGCGCCTGGGCCAGTTGCGCCGCCCAGACACTCGCATCGAGCGTGAGGAGGGTCTGGCCCGCCCGCACACGGTCGCCCGTTCCGACCAGGATTCCGGTGACGCGCGTCGCCGCCGGCGCGGCCACCTGCGCGGCGTGGCCCGGGACTGGCGCGACGGTCCCCAATGCCTCTACGGTCACCTCGAACGTCTGCACCCTGGCTTCGGCCGTTGCCGCAGCGACCACCGGCGTCTCCTCGGCTGGCTCTTCACCCCCGCCGGGGCGCAGCAGAAGCCAGAGGATCACGACGAGTAGAGCCACGCCGGTGATCGCAACCAGCCTGTGGTGGCGGACCCACAGGGGCCACCTCGCTCGGCTTCTCGTCACGGCAAAGGCCCTCCGGCCGTTCGGGCTAACTGGAGTGCTGCTTCCGCCGTAAAGCTCATCTGGAGGTCGTCGATGAGCTGACGGAGGGCGTCGCGCGCGTTGCGCTGGGCTTCCAGCACGCTCGCCAACGGGTACGCCCCCTCCTGGTAGGCTCTCAAGGACAGGGCGGCGACGCGGCGGGCGTCATCGACCATGGCCCGGTCGACCGCGATCCGCTGCCGCGCGAGATCGCGTTGCCGTGCCGCCGACGCCAGGGCAGCCGCCGTTTCGCGTTCGACGGCGGCCAGATCGGCCCGTGCACGGTCGGCTTCCGCGCGGGCACGATTCACTTCGCCACTTCCGTGGTAGAAAATCGGACTCGGGATGGCAATACCAAGGGTCGGTAAGAGGCCCTTTTCGGAAGGATCACCCTGCTCGAAGCCAACGCGAATGGCGGGCACAGGTATCCGGCTTCGACGCGCCACTGCAAGTTGCGCCGCCTGCGCATCAGCCTGCGACCGGGCTGCCGAGATGCGAAGGGCCGTCGCCGGGTGTGGGGCAACCGGCAACGGAATCTCGTTCAGCGAGTCGGCCATTGCGATTACGACGCTGTCGAGCGGCAATCCCATGAGCGTTTGCAAGTCGAGCTTTGCGTTGACAGCCGTGAGGGAGTCGGTGAGCATCGTAGCACGAAGCTGTCCTATCGTGATTTCGGCGAGTTCCACGTCGAGGTCACTCGCATCGCCTGCTTTCTGGCGCGCGCGTGCAATGCGGAGGAGCTCCTGTGCGGCATGCGAATTCTGACGGGAGAGGTCGAACGCAGCCTCGGATGCAACGGCTCGGACGTACGCCACTTCCGCGTCGTGCCGCACCGACGCCCGCTCCGCATCGAGGAGTGCCTCGGATGCGTGGGCAGCCATGCGAGCCGCCTCGATCCGGGCGGACCGTAGACCCGGATATTCCAGCGGCTGCTCCAATTCTACGTGGTGGCGGGGCACAGACTTGCTGTATCCCAGCGACAGGTTCGGGTTCGGGAAGGCACGTGCGATCACGACATCGGCCTGTGCGGCGGCTGAGTCAGCCTTCGCGGCTGCGATGCGGGGGGCATTCGCTTCGGCCGCGGCGACGGCCTCCGGCAGGGAAACGCGGTGTTGGGCGGATGCCGGGGCGGTAGCTATCAGGCAGACCAGGGCTACTCCTGCAAGGCATCGTACGCGCCGATTCGTCACCCATGATCGACCCGTGCGACTGTTTGCCTGCATGCGTTATACCCATTCACCGAAGGAAGCCTCAACCGCTGGCGTGGTTAAGGCGGCCGAGGAGGCCTCCCTTGGCCTCAGATCGCGACGGGCTGCATAGTAAACACCCGTGCCTGCCGTGATGCTGCCTTGAGATCGCCTCGGCGAAGTGCATCTCGTACATCATCCAGCTTGTAAGCATCTTGCAGCGACAGGTAGGGAGCCCATTCATCATCCGCTTCTATCAGCTCGACATCGACTTGCGCGACATATTTGCCTTCGTGGATATATTTGGTACGATAATGTTTTCTCATCAAATACGCTCCGTAAAGGAAGCCTTCCAACGCGTCGGATCAGGTCTATATGCTGTCACCAGTACAGCGGGGCCCTGGTGACGTTTCGGTATTCCCCAAACTACATGTATCGGCTGTTGGTTCGTATACCTGTTCTCCAATTCTATTGTGCAATCTGCCTGTTTCCATCCTCCCAATGAGCATCTCTGTTCGGTCACCCCAACGAGCTTGCGAGGAGGGATCTGTCAGAAGTATACCCTCTGAGCTGATTCTGAACCTCGCGTTCTATAAAGATCCCTCACGTTCGTTCGGGATGAACTGTGTTGAAAAGTCAAGCGGCCGTGACAGTTTTAGCGTTGTAGTTGTTGTCGAAAGCGACCCCGCTCTTGACAACGGCGAAGACTTGCTTGACCAGCTTGTTGGCTACCGCGATCAACGCCACCTTCTTCTTCTTGCCCTTTGCAATCAGCCGCTCGTAGAGCTCCCGGCAGGCCCGGTTGTGTTTGCGTGCCGAGTGTGCTCCCATGTAAAAGAGCGTCCGCAGCCGTGCATGCCCCTGCTTGGAGATATGCTTGACCACGTTCAGGCTGGTGCCCGACTGCTGGGTCTTCGGATCGAGTCCTATGAAGGCAATGAGCTGCCGGTAGTTGTCGAAGCTGCTGAGGTCACCCGCACAGGCGATCAACGTCGATGCCGTCTTGGGACCAACCCCTTTGACGCTCCGGGCCAGCTTGTTCGCCGATGCGAAGCCGGACTTGACCAGGCGTTCTTGTTCACGCTGCAGTTCTTCGAGCGCCCGCTCAAGCTGCTCAAGCTGCTCCTGGAGCACCTCTGCGCAGGCGGCCGATCCACTGGGCATCAGGCGCGCAGCGTGCTGAAGGTTCTTCAGGGCCGTACGCTGCTTCGTCAGTTGGCCCATGACGGAGGCGATCTGCTTGAGCTGCTGCTGTACGCTCGTCTTCGGCTTGTCCGGCTCCGGCTTCTGGTCCTGCCCGTAGGCGGCGATCAGCGCGGCATCGCTCTTGTCGGTCTTCGTGCGGCGCAGGTGCATCTGGCCGAAGCGCTTGATCGAGAGCGGGTTGACCACGCTCGTGGAGAGGCCTGC
>DASSAV010000151.1:0-2281 GCA_035699265.1 Rhodothermales bacterium | reverse complement strand
GCCGGTCTGGTCGCCTTGGTGATCGCTCTCCTGACGGTGAGCTACCAGGCGGTCCGCGCCGCCATCGCCGACCCAGTCAAGAGCCTCCGCTACGAATAGCCCTCCCTTTACCACTCGGAAGAGAAGGCCGCAGGGGTCGGTCGCCCCACTGCGAAAAATTTTTCATCGTGATGTAACTCCGAAGTGGAAGCGGCGTAGCTTCGACAAAGAATCCAGGAGCCACCATGTTCAAGAATTATCTAAAGACCGCCTTCCGCAACCTGTTCAGGCAGAAGGGCTATTCGTTCATCAACGTCGCCGGGCTCACCCTCGGGATGGCGTGCTGCCTGCTGCTCTTCCAGTACGTCGCCTACGAGTACAGCTTCGACCAGTTCAATGCGAATAAGGACCGGATCTACCGGGTCGTCTTCCAAAGCACGCAGAACGGGGAAGACAGGGGATACGGGGCCAGTGTCGGGTACATCCTGGGGCCGACGATGATGCAGGAGGTGCCCGGCATCGTCCAGTACGCGCGGGTGCATCCCAACTACGGGGACGCGGTGATCTCGTATAAAGGCCCGGCCGGGGACCGGACATTCAAGGAGGAGAAGGTCTTTTTCGTCGATTCCACTTTCTTGAGCATGTTCACCTACCCGCTCGTGAAGGGAGACCGGCGGCAGGCCCTGCGGCAGCCGCAGACGATGCTCGTCTCCGAGTCGATGGCCCGGAAATACTTCGGCAACGAGAATCCCATCGGCAAAACGGTGGATTTCACCGGCTGGGTGAACGATCCCTACACGGTGACGGGCGTCTTTCAGGACGTGCCGCCCACCTCCAGCCAGCAGTTTGAGTTCCTGCTCCCCATGCGGGATCTGCTCGCGGATGGCCGGTTTGAGCAGGGCGGATCGCCGTGGGGTTGGCAGAACTTCGTGACGTACCTGAAGCTGGGGCCGAACGCCGACGTCGCTGCCGTTCAGGAGAAGGTCACAGAGACCTATATGAAGTACAGAAAGGACGAGTTCGCCGCCGGCAATATCAAGGCCAGCGCTTACCTCCAGCCGCTTTCGGACGTCCACCTGAATGCGGAAATCCAGGGCCCCGGAGTCGTGGTTGGCAATCGCAAGACCGTCTACTTCTTCATGGTGATCGGCCTGATCACGCTCCTGATCGCGCTCGTCAACTACGTCAATCTCGCCACGGCGCGGGCACTCGACCGGGCGAAGGAAGTAGGCGTGCGGAAGGTGGTCGGCGCCCATCAGCGGCAACTCATGGGGCAGTTCCTGCTCGAATCCGCGATGATGAACCTGGCGGCGCTCGTGCTGGCGATCGTGCTCGCGCTCGTCCTGCTGCCGGTCGTGAATCAGGTGGCAGACGTACAAATGACCGGATCGCTCTGGCTCGACGCCCGGTTCTGGGCGGTCTTCCTCGGCGTGTTCGGCCTCGGCGCGCTGCTGTCGGGGCTCTACCCGGCCTTTATCCTCTCATCTTTCAAGCCGGTGACGGTATTGAAGGGGAAGGCGGGGGCGTTCACCTCGCGGGTGGCGCTGCGGAAAGTGCTCGTCATCGTCCAGTTCGCGGCCTCTATCGTGCTCGTGGCCGGGACGCTCATCGTGTACCAGCAACTGCAATACGTGCGGGGCATGGACGTAGGACTTGACATGGATCAAGTCCTCGTAGTCGAGGGGCCGCAGGTTCGGCCGGAGAATCAAGACCGGGACGACAACATTGGCGCCATGAGCACGCTGAAAGAGGAGCTTCGCAAGATCCCGGCCGTCAGGGAAGTCGGGCTGTCAGGTACGACGCCCGGTAAGGGCTTCAACTGGTACACGCAGATGTACCGGGCCACCGCCGATCCCTCCACGAGCCAGGACGCCCGGGCGACCAATATCGACGCCGACTTCGCCCGCGTGTACGGCCTCGAAGTGGCGGCGGGGCAGCCTTTCCACGAAGGCATGACCGTCCCCGACAGCGGGGCTCAGCGCGTCATGGTAAACGAGACCATGGTGAAGGCTGTCGGTTTTCCCTCCGACGAGGAGGCCATCGGTCAGGCGATAACGACGGGAGGCGATCAGTTCATCATACAGGGTGTGTTTAAGGATTTCAACTGGTCCTCCGCGCATCAAAAGGCCGAGGCGGTCATGTTCCTCTACCAGCCTGCCGGCGGCAACATTTCCATGAAGGTGAGCACGAAGGATCTGCCGAGTACGCTCGCCTCCGTCCAGAAAACGTACGAGGCACTCTTCCCCGGCAACCCGTTCGACTACTACTTCGCCGACGCTGCCTACGACGCGCAGTACAAGGC
>DASSAV010000150.1:0-11744 GCA_035699265.1 Rhodothermales bacterium | reverse complement strand
GGCGGAATGGGCGTGGTCTACAAGGCAGAGGACCAGGCGCTCTCCCGGCTCGTCGCCATCAAGATGATAGATCCCACCCTCGCCCGCGACGACGGATTCATGCGCCGTTTCCGGAGCGAAGCCCGTGCGCTTGCCCGCGTCGACAGCCCCTACATCGTGCGCGTCCACGCCCTCCGGAAGACGGAGCGCGGGCTGTTCATCGTGATGGAGTACGTTGACGGGGGCACCCTGCACGATCTGCCCGCACCATATCCCTGGCAGCGTGCCCTGCCGCTTGCGACGCAGATGCTCGTTGCACTGGAACACGCGCATAGCGTCGGGATCGTACACCGCGACATCAAGCCGCGCAACATTATGATCTCGCGGTCGGGAGCGGTAAAGGTGACCGATTTCGGACTGGCCAAGATCAGCCAGGAAAGCGGGCGGACGACCGTGACGCAGGGCATTGCAGGCACGCTTTACTACATGTCCCCCGAGCAGGTGAAGGGGCTCGCCACACTCGACCACAGAAGCGACCTCTACTCGCTCGGCATGACGCTTTACGAGCTGATCGCGGGCCGACTTCCATTCGACAAAGAGGCGGGCGAGTTCACGACGATGCGCCGCATCGTGGAAGAAAGCCTGCCCCCTCCGTCGCAGTATCGCAAGGACATTCCGCCCGCACTCGACACGGTCATCATGAGGGCGCTTGCGAAAGATCCTGCCGTCCGCTACCAGAGTGCGGAGGAGATGCGGCAGGATCTGGAAAAGTTTAGCGTCGCCTCAAACATTGCCCAGGCCGATGATGGAAAGACACTCCCTTTCACCACGTCGCCCTTCGAGAAGCACCGCGCTCTGACGGGCCGGCGGCTTGCTGTCGGTGTGATCGTGGTGTTGCTCGTGATCGGCGCCGCCGTGGGTGGATATGCCTACTTTACCAGGCCCGCGGTTCCCCCGGTGCGTGATCTTGCCAAACTCTCCGTCACGAGCGTCCCGTCGGGCGCGTTGCTGTTCCTGGACGGGGAAGCGGTAGGGTCGGCGCCCCTTCGGGAATTCAGCCTGAACAAGGATTCGGTCTCGATCCGGCTGGTTAAGGAAGGCTTTGTGCCGCTCGACACCCTCGTGCGCGTGACACGCGGCGCGGTGCTTCCGCTTACCCTGCGCCTGGACTCGGCGAAGTCCGAAGGGTTTGCTCGGGCGCCCCAGGAAGTCCGTAGGGTCGTGGAGACCGAGCCGGATGCAGCCAGCCAGCCGGCTGTGCGCCCCGCATACGCACACGTCACCATGCAGTCAGATCTGCCTTCCGGTATTGTCAAGGTTCAGGGCAAGGTCGTTCAGCCTGGAAATGCAGTATCCGTACCTGCCGGCACACCGATCTGGGTCCAGTGCGGCGACGGCAAGCTCATAGAGGCGAAGCAGGTCGTCCTGGGTGCGGGCGAGGGGCAAACCCTCACGTGCCATTTCAAACGCAGCGTGTACGTGCAAACGCGGGCGGATGACGGCACCACGCCGTGGGCGCCCATTCAGATTAACGGCAGCAGCACCGGTGACTACACGCCTTTCACGTACGAGCTTCCGGCTGGCACTTATAACATCGGTGTTCAGATTGAGAGAGGTGGATACGAGCCCGTTCAGGACGAGGCGGTCGCGATCAAACCGACGTTCCAGGACGAGTTGCCCGTGATTACGGTGGTCATCGCGCTCAGGAAAACCGGACAATACGGTCCGTAGCACCACAAACGAGCCCAAAGGAGCGTCGATTTCGCTCTTATGACAGAATGCTCTCTAGAACTCTACAGATATACACCATGCGATCCCTCATCTATTTGCTGCCGGACACACACAGCGCCCTGCTTTCGAGGGCAGCCGGAAGTGTGCTCGTGCTCATGCTCGTGTGCGCCGGGCCTGTGGCCGCGCAGGACGCGGTCATGCAGAAGGCCGTCGCCTCCTATCAGTCCGCCCGGTTTGATCAGGCCATCGAGCTTTTCTCGGAGGTGGCCCAGAATACGTCTGCCGACATAGACGACCGACGTGAGGCCCTCCAGTACCTGGGCCAAACCTACATCGCCAAACGAATGGGAGCCCAGGCCAAGCAGACGATGGAGGAACTGGTTGCGCTGGAGCCACCCATCATAGAACTCAATCCTGACCAGGTATCGCCTCCATTGATGAATCTGTATTACCAGGTTCGAAAGGAGCAGAGTGGCGGATACGAAGTGGAGCGCCGTGATCCGGGCATGAAGACGCTTGCCATCATCGACTTCACGAATAGCTCCATCGGGGACGATTATGACCGCTACGGGCCGCTGGAACGAGGCTTGCCCTCCATGATGATCAACTACCTGAATGGTGCGACCGATCTCAAGGTGGTAGAACGAGAGCGCATTCAGTGGCTGCTCGACGAGCTGAAGCTCCAGAAGGATCCGGGCATGGTCGACCAGAACACCGCCGTAAAGGCCGGCAAGCTGCTCGGCGCCAATGCCGTGTTGATCGGGGCTTACACCGTGGCGGGGTCTCGCATGTGGATGAGTGCCCGGCTCGTAAGTGTGGAGACCGGTGAGATTCTGCTCGCGCAACAGATTACCGGCAAGCCCGCCGACTTCTTCGACCTCGTAGAAGATCTGAGTGCGAAAGTCGCCACGTCGATCAAATCGGACCTCCCGAAGCAGATGCTCGGGCAGGAACGGCAGACCAAGTCGCTGGACGCTGTTTTGTCTTATTCAGAAGGACTGGCACTGCTGGAGCAGCAGGATTATAACGGCGCATACGCGAAGTTCCAAAAGGCGGTCGAACTGGACCCCGGTTACACCAGAGCAAAAGAAAAGGCCAATAGCCTGATGCCGATGCTGGCCGTCCGATAGAGGGGAGGCCTGTGCCTCTCAGATGGTTTTGAGCCGAAGTGGTGACCATGCGGGGCGGCTTTACGGGCGTTCCGTCTCATCCACGAGCGAAGGGGCTTATGCAACTTGACTACGGTCTGATCGGACACCCTAACGTTTCGCACGTACGGACCCACCCCGACCACATGGCCGCTCTCGGCGTGTTGTTAGGGTTGGATCCTGTGGCGGTGGAAAAGTCACGAGTGCTCGAAATAGGCTGTGGTTCCGGCGCAAACCTGATCCCCATGGCCTGGTGCTTTCGCCAGTCCGAGTTTGTCGGGCTCGACGATTCACCGGCCAACACCGCGGCAGGGACGGCAGCCGCCGAATGGCTGGACCTGCAGAACGTCAGGTTCGTGGATGGCACTTATGCCGATCTCGCGGCCGAGCCTGGTACGTTCGACTACATCATCGCGAGAGGCATTTACTCCTGGGTAGATGCCACCGGGCAGGACGGGCTGCTTCAGCTCTGTGGGCGCACGTTGTCCGAATCCGGTATCGCATACGTCAGCTACAATACGTACCCCGGGTGGCACCAGGTCAATGCATTGCGGGATGCCATGCGCTATCACGCCCGCGACGTCGACAACCCTGCCGGGCGGGCGTCGTCGGCCCGCAACTTTTTGCACTTCCTGGCGCAGTCGGATTCCGTTCAGCAGGGCCCCTACCAGGAGTTTATTCAGGCGTACGACCGCTTTTTGCAGCAGGGATTGCTTTCGGAAGGGCCGGTAGGAGATGCCCTGATTCTGAACAATGAACTCAACCGCGTCAATCAGCCACTCTATTTCCACGAGTTTATCGAGAACGCCGGCAGTCATGGATTGCAGTATCTCATCGACGCAGACTTTTCGAGTGTAACGGCTGAAAACGTCACGGCCGAGGACAAAGAGCTCCTCCTCCGTCTTTCGCGGGATACGGTTGAGCTCGAACAGTACCTTGATTTCCTTACGAACCGTTCGTATCGGGAGACGCTCCTTTGCCGGAGCCACCGGGACGTGAGGCGGACGCTCGAGCCGGCGCGTCTGCATCGTCTCCTGGTGGGTCTGTCGCCCGGCGCCGTTTTACAGGAATCCGGAACACCGGGCACGTTCGCCCTGATCGATGCGGCCGGCAAGGGGATTGCTACGGGTGATCCGATTACGTGCACCGCATTGAAGTACCTGGCGGACATTGCGCCCAGGCGGGCAGGTTTCGGAGATCTGCTGATCCACGCCACGGCGGAGCTGGACGTCTCCGAATGGACGGAGCGGACCCTCGCGCGTGCCGGTATGGCGCTGGCGGTCATTCTCTTGAAGGCTTTCAGTTGCAGCCCCGGACTGCTGAGATTCCATACGGCGGAGCGGAGTTTTGCTTCAGAGGCCGGCGCACGCCCCAGGGCCTTGCCCTACGCCCGCTTACAGGCGCGAGACACGGGCGTAGTCACCAACGTGTGGCACGAGCGCGTACACCTGGCCGAATTCGAGCGGACCTTGCTTACGCTTCTTGAGGGAAACATGACGCAAGAAGAGTTGACGGACGCCCTCTACAACCTGGACCCTGCAGGGACTCTGCTGCGGGAGACGGGCTATGGCGCGCCGGATTCGCTTCCACCGGACAGGGTACGGATGGAGGAAGCCGTGGGCGCGGCACTGCACGTGCTATATGGTTCCGCCCTGATGCTCAATTAGGAACTTCGGACTATCATACAAGAGGTGAGTTATGAATGCGCGATCCCCGGGAGACGTGACGCAGTTGCTGCACGAGGCCAGCCAGAACAATCGCGAAGCAATCGATCGCCTATTCCCCCTCGTCTATAACGAACTGCGGGTCCTGGCACGGCGACAGCACTTTGCGTTCTCCGACGTGGAGACGCTCAATACGACCGCGCTCGTGCATGAAGCCTACCTGAAACTCGTCGGAAACGAGATACAAGACTGGAAGGACCGCTCTCATTTCTTCGGCGTGGCTGCGAGCGCCATGCGCCACATTTTGCTCGACTACGTCAAGGCTCGCAAGACCCAGAAGCGAGGGGGTGGGCTGCCGCACATCCCCCTCGACGACGACCTGATCCTGACGGATACTGAAGCTGAAGAGCTGCTGGCGCTGAACGAAGCACTCGAACGGCTGGAGAAGATCAATCCCCGGCAGGGCAAGGTGGTGGAGTGCCGTTTCTTTGGCGGGATGACCGTAGAGGAAGCGGCGACCGTGCTGGATATTTCGCCTGCGACCGTAAAGCGCGACTGGCACCAGGCCCAGGTATGGCTCTATCGCGAACTGCGTGATGGTAACACTGCCTGACATGCCTGCCGCTCTTTCACGGGCCGAGTCCATCTTTGAACACGCACTGGATCTGCCTGCTTCGCAGCGTGGCGACTACCTCGACACTGCGTGTGCCGGGGACACGGCCCTGCGCCAGGAAGTGGATCTTCTGCTGCATGACAGCATGAACGCGGCAGAAGTGTTCGGGCGGCTGTCGAACCAGGTCGGGCGCGTTCTTTCCCTGAGGCTGGGCGAGGATCAGGAAAAGACCGAGACCGTGGGATCCTACCGGCTCCTGAAGCTGCTCGGGCGGGGAGGCATGGGCATCGTCTATCGCGCACAGCATGTCGACGATCCGTACAGTCCGTACGTAGCGCTCAAGATCCTGCGCTCGGATCTCCGGACTGCCGATTTCTATGCTCGGTTCATGTCGGAGAAGTTCATCCTCAGCAGCCTGGACCACACGGGCATTGCGCGCTTCATCGGCGGCGGCATTTCCAGGGAGAACCGCCCCTACTTCGTAATGGAATACGTGCAGGGATTGAAAGTGGACGAGTACTGCGACCGGCTCCTGCTCCGGCTGCGGAGCCGCCTGGATCTATTTCTGGAGATATGCAGGGCGGTACAGCACGCGCACAGCCGGTACGTCGTGCACCGCGACCTGAAGCCTTCCAACATTCTGGTCACGGCGGAGGGGCGTATCAAGCTACTGGATTTTGGCATCGCAAAGCTGCTCTCCGACAACATCGGGCAGGTAACGACCCGGACGGGCATTCGGATCTACACGCCAGAGTACGCCGCGCCTGAGCAGTGTCGATCCAGGTCCGTGACGCCGCAGACCGACGTGTATCAACTCGGGGCTGTTCTGTACACCCTCATCGTCGGCGTCAGTCCATTTGCTCATTTGAAGGGGGATCCTTTCGTACTGGAGCAGGCCATCCTCCAGGAGCAACCGGAGGCTCCGAGTTCACGGCTGCGGCCGGGGCAGGAGGTCCGGCGGCATTTTTTTTCGCAATCAGGGCTGTCGCATGCGCCGAACCGCCCGGTTTTCTCGCATGAAGTTAAGGGGAATGTAGACGCGATCGTCCTGCGGGCGCTGGCCAAGGAACCCGCCGACCGGTACAGCTCGGTGGGCGAGCTGATGAAGGACGTAGACCGGCATATGTCGGGCTATATCGTCTCGGCGGCCCGGGACACCGGTATTGCAGCCAGGCTGTTCGGCCGGTGACGGTCGGAGGCACAGGGCGGCGGCGTTGCACGGTCGTGGATCGATCCGTCAATGCCCCGTAGTGTTTTGGCGCATTCGTCCGGTATTTGTAGTGCTTTTGGGGCATATGTTATTTAGTGAATAAGGTTGGTTTAATAAAATCGAATCCTTAATTCTTGCTTTCGTTGTCTGCCCTCTGCCGCGGAATTACTTTCCGGTCACGATGATACTGTTACGAGCTACGGGAGGCCGATGCTGGTGCGGGGAATCCCTGCGCAGTGTGCAATCGCCCAATTTCCATTCCCGCGGCCGTGAGGCTTTTGGTTCGCCCGCTCGAATCAGCACGATGAACGCATCACCATCCTGTGGCCGGCTGACGGCTCATAAATCACTCGCTCTGCCGGGTCTCGCGCATTAACCTAGAGGCGGTACGATGTTACGGTCCATCCTATTGCGAGGAGTGGGTTTGGTCACCCTCTCTCTCGTACTCATCTCGAACGCTCGCGCCCAGACGACTACGCCCTTTCCTCTTCAGGACGACGCGGAGGATGCCGTTGCGAGCAATAGCCTCTGGACCGCGGACGTTGACACGTGGGCTGTCCTGCCCACCGGGGCGGCGCATTCGGGATCGGGCGTATGGGAGGTGACTGCGACGAGCGCCCAGCCGAAGCTGACGCTCACGAACCCGATCGACCTCTCGTCGGCGGAGAACCCATATCTCTCGTTCTGGATGCGTTCGGAGAGTGCGACGTACGGGATCATCGACGTGGACGTGTCGAGCGACGGGGGTGTGACGTGGACGCAGGTGTACGAGAGCAGTCCGTACAACAGCGGGACGTGGTTGCGTGCGCAGGTGTCGCTGACGGAGCAGCGTCAGCCGAACGTGCTGCTGCGCTTCCGGGCGAGGGAGTACAGCGGTAACCCGACCCTCCAGATCGACGACATCGAATTGAGCGGCGATTTGCCCGGGAAGGCGATTTCGATCAGCGCTTCGACCATAGACTTCGGACGAGGCCAGGTCGGTACGGCGACGTCGCGGGTTTTTAACGTCAGAAATCTGGGCACACAGGCCGTTTCCGGGACGGTGAGTATCTCGGGAGCCGCCTTTTCACTGCAAGACGAGGTTTCCGCTTTTTCCATCGAGCCGCAGCAAACCTTCGCTGTGACGGTAGATTTCGCACCTACCGAGGAGACGACATTCTACGGATCGCTCACCATCACGCACGACGCTGAAAACCTGCCCTCGCCGTTCTCGGTTTCGCTCAAGGGACGCGCGGGCGCAGCAGGCGCGGGCAGTATCTGCCGCGACCTCGCCGTCGCTGTGGGGTGGAACCTCGTCTCGGTGCCGGTCGGCACCGAAGATTCGACGGCTACGGTCGTTTTCCCCGGCACGTCGAACCACTACAGCTTCGATGAGGGAGAGTACAACGGGGTCACCAAGCTTGCGCCGGGCGCGGGCTACTGGCTCAAGAGTCCGGCCGCCGACACTACAGAAGTGTGCGGCCTTCCCGTTGACGATCGGAGCGTAACCCTCCGCGCGGGTTGGAACCTGATCGGGGGTTTCGAGGGGGATATCGCTACCAGCACCGTGACGGTGAATCCCTCCGACGCGACCCTGTCCAGTTTCTTCGGCTTCTCGTCCGGCTACAAGCCGGCCGTGGTCCTTCAGCCTGGGCGGGGCTACTGGGTCAAGGTGAGCAAGGCCGGCACGCTGACGATGGCTGCTTCGCTGGGTAAAACGAGCCCGGCGTTAGCTGCGGAGAGCCTCACCCGATCCGACTGGATTAAACTCGTGGTCGAGGACGCGCACGGGGAGACGAGCACGCTCTTCCTGGCGCCGGAAGCTGTGGACGAGCTTCAGGCTATCTTGCCGCCGCGCCCGCCCTCGGGGGTATTCGACGTGCGCTTCACGTCGGATCGGTTCGTAGAGCAGGTTGCAAATGGATCGCATGAGGTGGCGCTCCAGGCTGCGGCCTATCCCGTCCGCGTGCGTGCTGAGGATCTGGATGGCCGTGTCCTTTTGATCGACGGCGGGCCGGGGGGCTCGGCGAAAGCAGATCTAAGCGAGGGGGACGAAGTCGTGCTGGATGCGGGGCAGAAGCTGCTGCGCGTGACAGTACAGGAACTCCCGAAAGAGTATCAACTGGAACAGAGCTACCCCAACCCGTTCAGGTCGACGGCGACGATTCGGTACGGACTGCCGGAAGCAGCGCACGTAACCATCAGCGTATATGACCTGCTGGGCAAGCGGGTCGCAGTGCTGGTGGACCAGGACGTGCCTGCGGGGTACCGGCAGGTCGAGTTCGATGGGGAGGGCCTGGCGTCCGGCGTCTATTTCTACGTCATCCAGGCGGGCTCGTACAGGGCAGTGCGTAAGATGGTGCTTCAGAAATAAATCCTCTTCCCGTTCCCGGATTGCACGTTGTTCCATTCCGCACACCAGACCGTGACCCGTCGGGTTTCCCTCATGTCTATGACCGCCACCAGGTGCAGGCAGTGCTTCGTCATGTGTGCGGTCACAATTCTGGTTGGCGGCTGTGTATCGACGCAGAACCCGCGGCAGATCGCTGCCCGAATCCAGCGCCTTGAGCAGCGCGTGCTGGCGGACTCCACGGACCAGGCGGCTCAGCGAGATCTGGGAAAGTACTACGCGCAGGCAGGACGTTTCGTGCAGGCGCGAACGCACCTGCGTGCCGCCCGCGCGCTCGATTCCAGCGATGCCCAGGCCAGCTTCCTGCTCGGGCTGGCGCTGGAGGCGACCGGAGACACGACAGGCGCCCTCCACATCTATGAAAATTATCCGCAGGTGCCCAGAACCTCACTGTACCGGCGGCGCATGGCAGGCCGCTACCGCATTCTGGTCCGAAAGCTGACGGCGGAAGCGCTCCGCGAGCAGATCGCGTCGGGTGAGCAGGAGCTGCCGGTCGTCGCCGGGACCATGGCCGTATTTCCGTTCACCTATACGGGAGGAGATGGGCGCTATGCGGCCCTGGGGCGGGGCCTCGGCGAGATGGTTCTGGTCGACCTGACGGCTGTAGAGGGCCTGCGGCTGGTAGAGCGGATCCGCTTGCAGGCGCTCCTGGATGAGCTCGCGCTGGCAAAGGGCGGTGCCTTCGATCCGGCGTCGGCGCCCAGGCAGGGCCGCCTTCTGGGAGCGGAGAGGTCGGTCGGCGGCACGTACGGGGTGCTTCCCGGCGATCTGATCCGCATCGATGCGGCGGCCTACGAAGGCGCGCAGCCGCTGGGCAACGCGGAGACGCACGCCGATGTGATCAAAAACCTTTTCGCCCTGGAGAAAGACGTCGTTTTCGGGCTCCTGGAAGAAATGCAGATCGAACTCACGCCGGAGGAGCGGATCGCGATCGAGCACGTCCCGACGCGCAACCTGCAGGCGTTCCTGGCCTATAGCCGCGGCTTGCTTGAGGAAGACCGGGGGAATTATGCGCAGGCGTTGGAGTCGTTCCGGAGCGCCGAGGCAATGGACCCTGGTTTCACGCTCAGCGCCGATGAGGGCGACATCGTGGAGGGCACCATCGAAGTGACTGGTTCACCGCAGGAAGTGATTTCGCGGGCGGGCAAGCCCATTCTGAATCGAAACGGGCTTATCGGCGAACGGCAGCAGAAGCTCGGCGAGAACGTAGGCTCCGTTATGATTCCTGGCCAGGACAGGAGGACGCCTGCTTCGGAGGCAGCCAACAGCAATACGGGCCTGCCCGATCCCCCCCGCCCGCCTTCGCATGACCAGTAACCGTACGTGCCCGTGGTGGCGCTCATACGATCTCAAGCTATGTTTCAAAGCCGCGTAGATACCAGGGGGCGAGCGTGTCGCTGGATGGTGCGCTGGGCGCTGGCGTGTAGCCTGCTGGCAGGATGGAGCACCACCGCCCATGCGCAGGCGGTCGACGCGGTCCTGACGGTGAGCGACGGTGCCCAGGCGCGGGAATTGCGCGTGGGGCTGGATCCCGGCGCCACGCAGGGGCTGGATGCGGGTCTGGGGGAGGTGGAGCTTCCCCCGATGCCGCCCTCGGGCGTCTTTGAAGCCCGCCTGGTCGGAGACGACGTGCAGGCGCCGTTGGGCCAGGGCACGTACAAGGACGACCGGACGGGAGATGCCGCCTTCGTGGGGGAGGTGGTGCACGAGTTGCGATTTCAGCGGGGCGACGGCAGTGGGATCGTCATTAGCTGGTCCCTCCCGGCCGGGGTGTCGGGAAGAATACAGGATTTGAGCACGGGCGCACTGATCAACCGCGGCATCAGCGACGCCGGCAGCTTTGCCGTGCCGAACGTCGGGATCGACCGCCTCAAGCTGACGCTCTCGTACGGAGGTGGGGCGGAGCGCGCGGACGTCGACATTCCGTTCCTGGTGAGCGACGGCACGCACGCCCAGCAGCTTCACGTCGGACTCGACCTCACCGCTTCCTCCGGACTGGACCACGGTCTGTCCGAAGCCGAGCTACCGCCCATGCCGCCGGCCGGCATTTTCGAAGCGCGCCTGATTGGAGACGACGTCGACGTTTCGCTGGGCCAGGGGACGTACCGGGATTACCGGAACGGCGGCGAACTGTTCGTGGGCAGTATGACGCACGAGATTCGGTTTCAGCGTGCCACCCCGGAGGATACGGTGACGGTCTCCTGGGTGCTGCCGGACGACGTGTCGGGGATCCTGGTAGATGCGGGTGGAGAGGATCTGGTGAATCGGGAAATTCGAGGGGAAGGCAGCGTGAAGGTGACGGCGCCCTCGGTCGACCGTTTACGGCTCACGCTTTCGTACGAACCCTCGCGGTCCAGGGCGGCAGAGGTCAATTACGCCCTGATCGTAAGCGACGGCAGCGAGGCGCGCAAGCTCTTTTTTGGTCTCGATCCGGGTGCAACAGAGGGGTTGGATGCGGGTCTGGGGGAGATAGAGCTTCCCCCGATGCCGCCCTCGGGTGTTTTTGAGGCCCGCCTGGTCGGAGACGACGTGCAGGTGCCGTTGGGCCAGGGCACGTACAAGGACTACCGGACGGGGGATGCTTCCTTCACGGGGGAGGTGGTGCACGAATTGCGGTTTCAGCGGGGCGACGGCAGTGGGATCGTCATTAGCTGGTCCCTCCCCGACGGGGTCTTCGGGAGGTAACAGGACCCGCGTGAGGGTGGCAGTATCGATAACATCGCCGCCGGTACCGGGGGCCTTCGCATCGACGATGCCTCCGTGACATCGCTCAGGTTCACCGTCTCGTACGGGAGCAGCCCGCGCGAAGCGGAGGTGAGCGTGCCGATAACATTGACCCAGGGAGAGGTGCAGAAGCATCTCCGGGTGGGACTGGACCCCGCCGCGACCGACGGAATCGACCTGGATCTCGGTGAATCCGAGCTACCGCCCCTGCCGCCTTCGGGCGTGTTCGAGGCGCGGCTGATCGGCGACGACATCGACGTAGCTGGGCTGGGGCTGGGCAGCTACC